>NZ_JBHVYI010000068.1:0-49670 GCF_042880975.1 Streptomyces sp. NPDC058289 | reverse complement strand
CCGGACGGGCTGGATTGGCCGCTGCGCGGCGGGTCTGGGGCTGTGCCCCAGGCGGGTCCGGGGCACAGCCCCGGGGAACGGGCGAAGGGCGGGTAGGGGACCTGCCCCGCGCAGCGGCAGCCGGCCCACTCGGCGTTACGCCGGGGCCGACGTCGCCTTCAGGGCGAGCCACAGCTCCATGCGGACGTCCGGGTCGTCCAGGGAGCGGCCGAGGATCTCCTCCACGCGGCGCATGCGGTAGCGCAGGGTGTGGCGGTGGACGCCCAGGTCGGCGGCGGCCGCGTCCCACTGGCCGTGCCGGGAGAGCCAGGCCTGGAGGGAGGCCACCAGGTCGCCCCGGCCCTTCTCGTCGTGCTCGCGCAGCGCCCGCAGCGTGCCGTCCGCGAAGGCCCGTACCGCGTCGTCGGCGAGGAGGGGGAGGACCGAGCCCGCAGCCAGGTCCTCGTGTTCGACCATGGGGCGGCCGCGCCGCCGGGCCACGGCCAGGGCTTGGTCGGCCTGCTTGAACGCCGCCGCCACGCCGGAGGCCGCCGCGGGCGCCGACAGCCCGAGGACCAGCTCGTCCGGCTCCGGTTCGGCCGACTCCCGGCCGCGGCGCGATTCCAGGGCCTCCGCGTGTTCCGCGCAGGCCTGGACCGCCGAGCCCCCGTCGGCCGCCAGGACCACGAGCCGGCCGGGCTCCGGCACCACCAGCAGGGTCTCCCCCGTGCGCGCCGCCGCCGATTCCACGGCGTCGGCCAGCAGCGCCAGTCCCTCCGGCTGGGCCGTGCCCGCCAGGGCGGGTTCCGCCACGAGGATCCGGAACGGTGCGTCGAGCAGGGCCCCGTACAGGTCCCCGGCCACGGCCTGGGCGTGCTCCGCCTGGCCGGCGAGCAGCATGCGCAGCACGGCGGCGCCGAGCCGGGACTCCGCGTCGTGCAGGGAGCGGGAGCGTTCCGTGGTGAGGGTCAGCAGGGCCACCGCGGAGTGGACGGCGTACCGCTCCGCCGTGCCGAGCGGGGCCCCGGTGCCGACCGCGAGGGCTCCGCGCGCCCGCCGCCCCGTGCCCAGCGACTGGAGTTCCACCCGGTCCTCGGAGCCGCCGACCACGGCGCTGGCCGGCGCGGGCCGCTCCCGCAGCCGTTCCACGTCGGGGGTGAGCCGGGCGGCCCGGCGCGCGGCCCAGTCGGGCGCGGCCGCGACGACGGCGCCCGAGGTGTCGTAGAGCGCGGCCCAGCCGTGCACGTGCGCGGCCAGCTTCGTCAGCAGTTCGGCGGGCCCGTCGGCGGACAGCGCGGCCCGGGTCAGCTCGCGCTGCGCCTCGAAGCCGGCGGTGACGGCCCGGTACTGGTCGGCGGCGAGGGCGGCGGAGACGGCCTTGCTGATGGCGAGGAACGGGGTGCGCCGGGGCACCTCCAACAGCGGCAGGTCCTCGGCCGTGGCGGCTTCCACGAGCGCCTCGGGCACGGCGTCGTAGTTCACGCCGATGGCGAAGCCGATGCCGACGACCCCGGCCGCCGCGAGCCGGCGCACGTAGCGCCGCATCTCCTCGGGGTCCTCCGCGTCCAGCTTCATCGCGGTGATGAGGAGGAGCTCCCCGCCCTCCATGTACGGCACGGGGTCGGCGAGCTCACTGACGTGGGCCCAGCGCACGGGGGTGTCGAGGCGGCCCTCCCCGGCCCGGACGCTGAGTTTGAGCGCCGAGTGCTGGACGAGCGAGGCGAGGGTGAGCGGCATGGGTACCGGGGCGCCTTAGGGAGAGGAGGGGGTTCGGCGGCGAGGTGCCGACGGAGGATTCTCGCCGTGGACCACCACCGCGGTTTTCGCCGTGTCGTACGAACGGCTCCCTTGATTCTGCCACCCCGTACGGATTCCCTCCCTCTGGTCGCCTTCCCCCCTCCCCGGCCTTCAGCCCTGCCCCCCGAGCCGCACCAGCAGCGGGGCGGCCCGCTCGCCGCGGACGGAGGTCAGGGAGAGCACGGCGTGGCCGGGAGGCACGGTGTTGGCGAGGGCGGAGGCCGACCAGCGCTCCCGCTCCACCTTCCGCACGGTGACGGCGTCCGTGGTGACCGCCTTGCCGGTGATCACCTTGCGTACCGCGTGCACGGCCCGGGTGAAGGGCTGGTCGGCGTAGACCGTGCGGCTCGTGACGTCCCGCGTCTCGACCAGCTCGGTTCCCCAGGCGTCGGCGAACCACTTGCCGTCCCACGTGGTGACCCCGGAAAAGGCCATCCGGCAGCCGACCGTTCCGAGGAGCGGGGTACGCAGCCCTTCGGGTACGTCGTCCAGGGTGCGCAGCGCCAACAGAACGCCCGCGTTGGCCGACCGGAGACCCTGCATGCTGCGCACGGCCTCGGCGGTGAGGGTGTGCGAAGCGTCGTCGAGGGCCAGGAAGGCGAACAGGGAGCGGTCGCCGCGGGCCGCGGCCGCCGCGTTGAACTGGGCGAGGAGCAGCCGGGCCAGCAGCCGGGAGGCGTCCGGATGGCCGCGTTCGGGGAGGTCCACACGTACCCGGACGGGGTGTCCCAAGGCGCGGAGGGAGAAGGGCCGCCCGCCGCCGGTGGTGTCGAAGAAGCCGTGGAACGCCGGCCGGTCGAGCAGCGCCGCCCTGTCGGCGAGGGCCGGTCCCGGGTCGCCGTGGACGGCGTGCTGCCGTGCCCGGGCATCGAGCTCCCGCAGCATGCCCTGCTGCCCGGAGTTCTCCAGCTCCTGACGCAGCGCCCCGACCGCCGCGGGCAACTGCTCGAGCAGTGCGCGCAGCTCGGGCACGGTCGGGAAGCGGCCGTACGCGGCATGGAACGGCCCGAGGATCTGGGCGAGAGCCGTTGCCGCCCGGCGTACGTCGACGCCCGGCAGGTCGCCCACGAAGGCTTCGGCGAGGAAGGAAGCCGCCTCGTCGGAGTCGCCGGTCCCGCCATAGAGGTCGAGATCGTGCACGGATGCCGGGTCACCCGGGCGCACCACGATGTCGTAGGCGTCGTCGGGTCCGAGCCGGGATCCGGCGGCGCCGACGGCGATCACGGCCGCCTGCCCGGCCAGTGCCTGGAGGGCGAGCGACTCCACGACCGGCCTGACCAGCCCGTGCGTCTTGCCCGAGCCCGAGGGGCCGACGGCGAGGACCGATGTGCCCAGCACGCCGGGGTCGAGGGCCAGCCCGGTCCCGCGGCGTTCGTGGGGGTTCGGCTCGGCACCGGTGACCTTGCCGAGCCAGACCTGGCCGACGGTCAGGTCGTGGGAGGCGGTACGGACGGGCAGATCACGGGCGCCCGAGGGGTGGCCGCAGGCGGCCGCGCCCTTGTTCCGTACGGCTTCCACGAAGGCGGGGCGCCGCGCGGGGTCGGCCTTCACGGACTCCCAGGCCCGCCGGATCCGGGCGTGGTCGACGTCGTTCATCCGCCCCTGCCGGGCTTCTGTCGCCAGCCGGTCCGCGGTCTCCGCCAGCCCGGCGGCACGCAGCTGCGGCCAGCCGGCCGGCGAGTCCGGGCCGTCCGGGTTCGCTGCCTGCGGGGCATCGGCGGGCAGGGCGGAGGACCGGAGGCCGGTCAGCAAGCCGGCCCAGCCGCCGAGGCGGGCGAAGAGAACGACGACCGGGGCGTAGATCAGTACGTAGAGGGCGTTGGTGACCACCGAGCCACCCGTTTCGCCGAGCTCCGCGTACGGCAGGTGACCGAAGACCAGGGGGTAGACCACCAGGGTCTGGCTCTGGATCAGCAGCACCACGGCGAAGGCTCCTGCTGCGGCGCCCAGCGCGCGGTACCAGGGGCCGCGGGCCGCGATCAGCTGGTCGAAGGCGGTCCGCCAGCCGCCCATCTTGGCGAATGCGATGAACAGACCCACGGTGACCAGCAGCACGTAGACCTCGAGGGCCGCCTGGCCGCGGTGGTCGATCGGGCCGTTGGTCAGTCCCCCCTCCCACCAACTGTCGGGGGTGAAGTAGTAGAGCGGAGCTCCGAGAAAGGGGAGGTTCCCGTCGAGGAAGGCTTGCCAGCACACGAAGAAGACGAGGAAGGAGACCACGACCCGCGTGATCAGCGACCGGCCGTTGGTTTCGGGCTTCGGTGCGGCCGGGGTGTAGGCGTAGCGCCAGATGCCGGGCTTCGCCTCCGGTCGCGGGGCGCTCAGCCAAGCGGTGAAGGCAGTCGCTGCGGGAGCCGTGGTCACGCCTGCGACGGGACTTCCCGGGGCGTACGCGGGCGGCGGCGGGGCCGTGACCGGTCGCGGCGGCATGGGCGGAGGGCCGGCCGGCCGGGGGATGTGGGGACCGCCGGCCCCCACATCGGGCGAGCCGCCGTAACTGCTGCGGTCCCCGCCGTGCGTGCCGTCGGTGTCCATGAACCCTCTGCCCCCTGCCCGTTACCGCACTGCGCTGCAACTGCCCTGCACTGGTCCTGCGCGCTCAATCTAGTGGCCGTCGCGGCCCCGCGGCCCGTACCCGGTCATGATCCACAAGACAGGCGCGGATTCCTTCCTATGGCCGTCACGGACAAGGACACGCGGGCATCACTCCCGAACGGAGCATGCAGGACCCCGCCTCCCGGGCCTAGCCTGCGGACAAAGACACAAGTGCGTCCGAAAACACCCCCCAGGAGCCCCCTATGACCGCTGTCCCGCAGGAGCGCCGCATCGTCACCGCGATCCCCGGCCCCAAGTCGCAGGAGCTGCAGGCCCGCCGTCTGTCGACGGTGGCCGGCGGCGTGGGCTCCGTGCTCCCCGTCTTCACGGCCCGCGCGGGCGGCGGCATCATCGAGGACGTCGACGGCAACCGCATGATCGACTTCGGTTCCGGCATCGCCGTGACCTCGGTCGGCGCCTCCGCCGAGGCCGTCGTGCGCCGCGCCGCCGCGCAGCTCGCCGACTTCACCCACACCTGTTTCATGGTGACCCCCTACGAGGGCTACGTGGAGGTCTGCGAGGCCCTCGCCGAGCTCACCCCGGGTGACCACGCGAAGAAGTCGGCGCTGTTCAACTCCGGCGCCGAGGCCGTCGAGAACGCCGTCAAGATCGCCCGTTCGTACACCAAGCGCCAGGCCGTCGTCGTCTTCGACCACGGCTACCACGGCCGTACGAACCTCACGATGGCCCTGACCTCGAAGAACATGCCGTACAAGCAGGGCTTCGGCCCGTTCGCCCCCGAGGTCTACCGCGTCCCGGTCGCCTACGGCTACCGCTGGCCGACCGGCGCCGAGAACTGCGGCCCCGAGGCCGCCGCCCAGGCGATCGACAACATCGTCAAGCAGATCGGCGCCGAGAACGTCGCCGCGATCATCATCGAGCCGGTCCTCGGCGAGGGCGGCTTCATCGAGCCGGCCAAGGGCTTCCTCCCGGCGATCGTGAAGTTCGCCAACGACAACGGCATCGTCTTCGTCGCCGACGAGATCCAGTCCGGCTTCTGCCGCACCGGCCAGTGGTTCGCGTGCGAGGACGAGGGCATCGTCCCCGACCTCATCACGACCGCCAAGGGCATCGCGGGCGGCCTGCCGCTCGCCGCCGTGACCGGCCGCGCCGAGATGATGGACTCCGTGCACGGCGGCGGCCTGGGCGGCACCTACGGCGGCAACCCGGTGGCCTGCGCCGGTGCGCTCGGCTCCATCGAGACCATGAAGGAGCTCGACCTCAACGCCGCGGCGAAGAAGATCGAGTCCATCATGAAGGCCCGCCTGACGGCCATCCAGGAGAAGTACGACATCGTCGGCGACATCCGCGGCCGCGGCGCCATGATCGCGATCGAGCTCGTCAAGACCGACACTCCTGAAAACGTCTCGTCCAAGACCCCGAACCCGGAGGCGGCCGCCGCGCTCGCCAAGGCCTGCCACGCCGAGGGCGTCCTCGTCCTCACCTGCGGCACCTACGGCAACGTGCTCCGCTTCCTGCCGCCGCTCGTCATCGGCGAGGACCTGCTGAACGAGGGCCTGGACGTCATCGAGGCCGCGTTCGCCACCCTCTGATCGAACGTCTGACACAGGCGCTAGAACGCGGGGCCGCGATCCTCGATCACCGCGCGTTCACTACCGGGGGTAACGGTCGGGCACTGTGAAGAAGGTGTGGGGGGCCGATGGCGGGAGCGTTTTCCCGCTGTCGGTCCCCCTTCCGCTGCCGTACGGTTTCTGCAGATGAGTGAGACACCCCGCTCCCGGGAAACCGGAGGCGACACCAGTACCGGGCTTCCCCAGCGCCGCACTGGGCATGCGTTCGCGCACACTCCTCACCGATCGGACGGCCGCACGCCCCAAACCCCCCGGGGCGCCCGGCACCCCGATCCGGGCGGCCGCCCCGGAACCACCCCCCCTGTTCCGGGGCGGCCGGCCACTCTCTTCTCCGGGATCCGGCCGACCGCACCGCTCTCGCCGGTCTCCGCGGCCTACGCGCTCTCCGCACTCTGCGTCGCGCTCTTCGCCCTGACCACCTGGCAGGTCCTCGCGTCCGGGCCCCTGCTGGTCCCGGACACGGCCCTCAGCCGGGCGCTCGTGCGCACCGTCCCCGATGCGGTCACCCAGCGTCTCTCCGACCTCGGCAACGTCCCGGTCGCGGTCCCCGTCCTGCTCCTCGCGGTCGTCTACGCCGCCCGGCGCGGCAACCGACGGGGCGCGGCGGCCGCGGCCCTGGCCATGGCCTTGGTGCCGGCCCTGATCGTCCCGCTGAAGGAGTGGACCGGCCGGTCGGGCCCCCTGGAGCCCTGGGCCTCCGGCTACTACCCCTCCGGCCACACGGCCACCGCGTACGTGGCGTACGCGGGCGCCGCCCTGCTCGTGCGCCCGTACGCCCGGGGCCGCTGGCCCCTCCCCCTCGCGGCCGCCCTCACCGCCCTGACGGCGACGGGACTGATCCTGCGCGGCTACCACTGGCCCCTGGACGTCCTGGCCAGCTTCCTGATGTGCACGCCGCTGCTGCTCGGGGTGCAGTGGGCCACGGGACACCGCCGCCCCGGCTAAGGTCGCGGCATGGCGCAGGAACGGCTGAAGTATTCCGTCACGCACGGCGGGCGGGCTCACGAACTGACCCCGTCGGGGGGCGAGGTGATCCTCCCGCGCAGCGGCGTCAAGATCCACCACAGCGAGTCCTGTTGGCACCTCACCGATTCCGGAGACCTCCCGAGGCATCCCGACCCCGCCGGGGTTCTGTGGCGCCAGCTCCTCGACGCCTCCGATCCCGCCGCGTTCTCCGCTTCCCGCGGGCTGGTCAACGGTGTGGGCAAGCCCCTCACCGGTGTGTGCTCCTGCGCGTTGCGGGCGGTCACCGACGACCACGCCGACAGCCTCCCCTACTGGCCCCTCGACGCCGCGTTCGCGGCCTTCGACCCGGACGCGCACCGCTCCGCGGTGGAGGCCGCCGACCGCGAGGCCGCGCGGTTCCGCGAGCGGTTCCCGTGGGAGGAGTGGCCGGCGCTGTCCCTGGACCGGTACGCGCTGGGGCAGCAGCCCGGGCTCCCCGGGCCCTTCTACAGCCGGGACCTGGAGTACGGCAGCAAGCCGCTCGGCAGCATCACCGGCGGGTCGGCGTACAAGCACTTCGTCTTCCGTCGCAGGGACGGCAGCTGGTGGCACGATGCCAAGTACCCCGATGCCGCGACGGCGTGGGAGGCGGTCCGGGCCGGCATCCTCGAGGCGGTCGAGGCGGCGCGGGCGGGCCGGGTCGCGGAGATCGACGACATCGCGGCGGTCGCCTCCGGCGTCACGGTCGTCGCCAAGACGCTGCGGATCTACGCACCGGACGCCATCCTGCCGGTGTACGCCGACCACCTCACGCGGCACTACCTGTCGCTCGCGGGCGGCGACGCGTACGGCGGGCTCAGGCCGTTCGCCCGCAAGCAGGCCCTGCGCCGGCTGTTCCAGGACCGGGAGGGGTCCAAGGACTGGCCGCCGCAGCTGGTCCTGCGGTTCCTCCTCTGGTGGGCGCCCCCGCGGGTGGCCCCCCGCATCGTCCGCATCGGGATCGAGGACGGCGTCCGGAGGTGGCCGCAGTGCCTGGCGGGCGGCTACCTGGCCGTCGGCCACGACACGCTCGGCGATCTGCACGGCTTCGCCGGCTCGGAGGAGTTCACCGAGGCATCCGGCTCCGACGGCGCCCCCGGCACCCCCGGGTCCGGCGCCTCCCTCGACGACCTCGGCCTGTGGGACCTGATCGGGCTGCGCGCGGGCGACCGGATCGTGGCGATGGCCGGCCGCGACACCGTGCTCGGGGTCGGCCAGGTCACCGGCGAGGGATACCGCTGGCGCCCCGACCTCACCGGCCATCGGCACACCGTCTCCGTGGACTGGGCCGGCACCTACGCCGGAGTGCTCGACCCCTCGGCCGGCGACTGGGGCCCGTGGCTCGTCACCGACGTACGGCCCAAGCTCTGGTCGCGGATCCAGGCCCTGCGCACCGGGAGCGCCCCGGAGGCCGTGGAGGTGGAAGCCGACCTGCTCCCGCCCCTCGGTGCCGGGCTCCAACGGATCTCCGACGCCCTGGACCGGCGCGGCCAGGCCGTCCTCTACGGTCCGCCCGGAACCGGCAAGACCCGGCAGGCCCTGCGCTTCGCGGTCCGCCGGCTCGGCGAGCTGTCCGACGACCTGCCCGGCCTGTACCCGGCCGCCGAGCCGGGCGACGAAAACTTCGACCACACCGTGCGGGCCCTCACCGCCGCCGGCCGGCTGACCCTGGTCACCTTCCACCCCGGCTACGGCTACGAGGACTTCATCGAAGGCCTGCGCCCGCGGCCGGGCAGCGCCGGCCTCTCGCTCGAAACGACCGCCGGCGTGTTCAAGGAGGTGTGCGCCAGGGCGGCCGCCGACCCCGGCCACCCGTACCTGGTCGTCGTCGACGAACTCAACCGGGCCGACCTCCCCAAGGTCCTCGGAGAGCTGATCACGGTGATCGAGAAGGACAAGCGGGGCATGGCCGTCACCCTCCCCCTGTCCAAGGAGGCGTTCTGCGTCCCGCGCAACGTCCAGCTGCTCGGCACCATGAACACCGCCGACCGCTCGATCCGGCAGCTCGACTCGGCCGTCCGGCGCCGCTTCGCCTTCCTGGAACTGCTCCCCGACGCGGGACCGCTGCGCGGTTCCCCGGTGGACGAACTCGACCTCGGCGTGTTCCTGGACGCGCTCAACCACCGGATCCGGCGGGAGCTGGACCGGGAGAAGCAGATAGGCCAGGCCTTCTTCCTGCCCGGCGGCAAGCCCCTCGCGACCGCCGCGGAACTGGCCTCCGTGATCAGGGACGAGATCTGGCCGCTGCTCCAGGAGTACGCCTACGACGACTACGGGCTGCTCACGGGCTTCCTCGGGGAGGCCCTGGTCGACCCCGTGTCGCACACGCTGCGGGCGCTGCCCGACGAGGATCTGGTGGCCGCCCTGTACGAGGAGTTCCAGGACTGCGCCGATGCCCAGCCTGCGTGAGTACGACAGGGCGGTCCTGCCCGGTGTCCGGCTGACCGACGCCGACCGCCGGCTGCTCGCGGACGGCGCCCTGGACCCGGTGCTGCGGATCCGGGAGCTGGCCGGCGACTGCCTGGAAGTCGAGGCGAGGGCGTACGTGGGAGTCGTGCGGCTGGACACGTGCGAGATCCGGGTCCTGCCGAAACACCTCGGCGACGGCCTGGACGTGCTGCGGATGCTGGAGTACGCAGCGGGCGGCCGGGTGCGGATGCCGGCGGCCGGCCGGTGGCTCGAGCAGGGCGACGCGGACCTGCGCGACCTCGTCGCGCTGATGGTCACCGAGCACTGCGAGCGGCTGCTGCGGCACGGGGTCCGGAAGGACTACGCCACCCGCGAGGAGGATCTGCCGGTCGTCCGGGGCCGGCTGCTGGCCGACCGGCAGGTGCTGCGCCACCACGGACGCCTGGACCGGCTCGCGTGCCGCTTCGACGAGCACGACACGGACGTCGTCGACAACCGGCTGTGCGCCGCGGCCGTGGAACGGGCCGCCCGCACGGCCGGTTCTCCCCAGGTGCGGGCCCGGGCGCGGCGGGCCGCCGCACAGTTCGGAACGCTGGCGCCGACCCCGCTCGGGGATCTGCGCCAGGCCGTTTCCACGCTGGCCTACCACCGGCACAACGAGCACTACCGGCCCGCTCACCGGTGGGCCCGGCTGCTGTTGTCGGGCGGCGGGATCGACGGGCTGTTCACCACAGGCCCGCTGGCCTCCCGGGCGTTCTTCGTCGACATGAACGGGCTGTTCGAGGATTTCGTGACGCGGCTGCTCAGGGACGGCGCGGCGGGCAGCGGGCTGACGGTGACCGGCCAGTCGGCGCAGCGGCGGGTGCTCGTCGACGAAGACACGCAGAAGCACTACAGCGAGGTGCGGCCCGACGTCCTGGTCCGCGGGGTGCGCGGCGGGGTGCCGTTCCGGCTGCCGGTGGACGCGAAGTACAAGCTGTACGAGGGGAAGAAGCTCTCGACACAGGACATCTACCAGGCGTTCCTCTACGCCCACGCGCTGGGCAGTCCTGCCGAGTGCGTGCTGGTCCATCCCGCCGGACCGGACGCCTCGGGGGCGCGCGTCGCCGTACGGAACCACGCGGGCACCACCTCGGCACGCGTCCGGTCCGTTCCGCTGGACCTCCGGTCGGTCCTGGGCCGGCTGACCGGGCCGCAGCCCCTGGAGGCTGCGGCCCGGGTGTGGCGCGAGGTCGTCGGTCAGCCGCCGAAGTAGGCGTCGAAGTTCTTCGAGAACTCCCAGCTGCCGAAGCGGTCCCAGTTGATCGACCAGGTCATCAGCCCGCGCAGGGCGGGCCAGGTGCCGTGGGTCTGGTAGGTGCCACAGGTCGTGCCGGACTTCTTCGTCAGGCAGTCCAGCGCCTTGGTGACCTCCGCCGGGGAGGTGTGGCCGTTGCCCGCGTTGGTCGTGGCCGGCAGGCCGATGGCGACCTGGTCGGCGCGCAGCGGCGGGAAGACCCGGGCGGTGTTGCCGGCCACGGGGAAGCCCGTGAGCAGCATGTCCGTCATGGCGATGTGGAAGTCGGCTCCGCCCATGGAGTGGTACTGGTTGTCGAGGCCCATGATCGAGCCCGAGTTGTAGTCCTGGACGTGGAGCAGGGTGAGGTCGTCGCGCAGGGCGTGGATGACCGGGAGGTAGGCGCCGGCGCGCGGGTCCTGGCCGCCCCAGGGACCGGATCCGTAGTACTGGTAGCCGAGCTGTACGAAGAAGGTCTCGGGGGCCATCGTCAGGATGAAGTCCGGGCCGTACTTGGCCTTCAGGGTCTTCACGGCCGAGATCAGGTTGACGATCACCGGGGTGGTGGGGGCGCGGAAGTCGGTGTCGCCCGTGGCCAGGGAGAGGGAGTGGCCCTCGAAGTCGATGTCGAGGCCGTTGAGCCCGTACTCGTCGATGATCTTGCCGACCGAGGAGACGAAGGTGTCGCGGGCCGCCGTGGTGCCGAGCTGGACCTGGCCGTTCTGGCCGCCGATCGAGATCAGGACCTTCTTGCCCGCGGCCTGCTTGGCCTTGATGGCCGCCTTGAACTCCGCGGCCGATTCGACGGTCGGGCATTCGCTGATCGGGCAGAGCTGGAAGCGGATGTCGCCCGAGGTCACCGAGGTGGGCTCGCCGAAGGCCAGGTTGATGACGTCCCACGAGGCGGGTACGTCGGCCATCCGAACGTAGCCGGAGCCGTTGGCGAAGCTGGCGTGCAGGTAGCCGACCAGGGCGTGGGCGGGCAGGCCGGGGTTGCCCGGGTTGCCGCCCCCGCTCGGGGTGGTCACGGGGACGGCGGCGCTCTTGGGGGATTCGCCGGCCGCGTTCACGGCGCTGACCTGGAAGGAGTACGCGGTGGAGGCGGTGAGTCCGGTGACCGTCGCCGACGTGCCGCTGACGGCGGTCGGGTTCGCGCCGTCCCGGTAGACCTTGTACGAGGTGGCCCCGGTCGCGGCCGCCCAGGAGAGGCCGACGGTGGTGGCGGAGGAGGCGGACGCGGTGAGCCCGGCGGGGGCGGCCGGGACCTGGGGGCCGGGTCCGGAGCCGCCGGGGTCCGGGCCGACGAGGGTCACGTCGTCGGTGAACTGCGGCGGCTGGCCGTACCAGCCCTGCGTGTAGACGGTCACCGAGGTGGTGGCCGCGCCGGTACGGAAGCTCGTGCTCAGCTGCTTCCAGGCACCCGGGGTCTGGGTCCAGGTCTGCGGGTCCGTGGTCCCGGTGCCGGTCGCGCCGAGGTAGACGTACGCGCCCTGCACCCAGGCGCTCAGCGTGTACGCGGAGTCGGGCTTGACGGTGACGGTCTGGGAGCAGCGGGCGTTGTCCTGCCCGGCCGGGGTGCCCTTGAGGGCGGAAGCGCCGCCGTGCACGGGGGTGCTGACGGCGGCTCCGCTGCCGGCCGAGCAGCTCCAGCCGTCGAGGCCGGCTTCGAAGCCGCCGTTGCGGATGAGGTCGGCGTCGGCCGCGGCGGCCGGTTGTCCGACGGCGAGGAGGCCGGCCGCCGCGAGGGCGGCGGCGGTAAGGAGGGACAGCGCGGAGCGTATGACGGTGGGTCTGGCGGGGCGGGTGGGGCGAGCAGGACGGGTGGGGCGCACAACTGCCTCCGGTACATGGGGGGATGGAGCCGGGCCGCGCACGGGGAAGCGGTGGGGGAAGGCGCAGCGGCGCCCAAGATGGTCCAGACCAATGTCCTTGTCAAGACTTCCCGCCTCCCCGCCCCACGACGCGCGCCGCCGCCTCGTGCATCGCGAGCTCCAGCACCACCGGATCGGTGAGCGTGCCCTGCCCGTCCGGGACCACCAGCCAGCGGACCCCGCCCGTGGCCCGGCCGGGGTACGGGACCACGATCCAGGTCCCGTGCCCGGCCCCCCGCACTCCCGTGCCGACCCAGCGGGACGCCGTCCCCGGGGGCACGAAGAAGCCCAGCCTGGAGTCGCCGAAATCGGCGAGCACCGGGCCGGGCCGGTCGAGCAGCGCGTCCAGTACTTCGAGGGTGGCGTGTCCCAGCTCCCCCGGCAGGATCAGCACGTCCCACCGCCGGCCGGCGGGCAGCAGGGCGACCCCGAGGGGGTTGCGCTCCCACTCCCACCGGCAGGCGTCCGGATCGGGCGCCACCGAGACGAGCCATTCCACTGCCGTCTTGTCCCCCGGGATCGTCATCGCCCGGCCTCCGCTCTCTGTGGGTGAGGTGAAGCGTTCTCACAGGAGAGAGCGGGGCCGGGCGCAGGTATGACGCGGGTTTCGTTACTCCATGGTAGTGAAGCAGGTCACACTGCCCGGGGCGATGTGCGCCCGGGGCGTGCGGAGGTCGCTTACCCGATCAGCGCACCGGCGCGCCGGCGCACCGTCATCGGGGCTCAGCTGTCGGGCTCAGCTGTCGGGGCTCAGCTGTCGAAGCCGAGACCGAAGCGGTCCAGCGTCTTCAGCCACAGGTTGCGGTGCCCGCCCAGCCGGTCCGCCCGGGCCAGCGACCACTTCGTCATCGTGATGCCGGTCCACGCGAAGGGCTCCGGCGGGAAGGGCATCGGCTTGGAGCGAACCATCTCCAGCTCCGTGCGCTCGGTCTTCTCCCCCGCCAGGAGGTCGAGCATCACGTCGGCGCCGAAGCGGGTGGCTCCGACGCCCAGTCCGGTGTAGCCGGCCGCGTAGGCCACCTTGCCCGCGTGCGCGGTGCCGAAGAAGGCGGAGAAGCGCGAGCAGGTGTCGATCGCCCCGCCCCAGGCGTGGCTGAATTTCACCCCTTCCAGCTGCGGGAAGCAGGTGAAGAAGTGCTCGGCGAGCTTGAGGTAGGTCTCGGGCCGGTGGTCGTGCTCGGCGTCGAGCTTGCCGCCGTACGGGTAGATCGCGTCGTAGCCGCCCCACAGGATCCGCCGGTCGGGGGTGATCCGGAAGTAGTGGAACTGGTTGGCGCTGTCGCCCAGTCCCTGCCGGTTCTTCCAGCCGATCGAGGCGAGCTGCTCCTCGGTGAGCTGCTCGGTCATCAGCGCGTAGTCGTAGACCGGAACGGTCAGCGGGCGCACCCGCTTGACCAGCGACGGGAAGATGTTGGTGCCCAGCGCCACCCGGCGGGCGAAGACCCGCCCGTACGGGGTGCGCACGGCCATCCCGGCTCCCGAGCCGACCAGGTCCAGCCCGCGCGTGTTCTCGTAGATCCGTACGCCCAGCTCCAGGCAGGCGCGCTTCAGGCCCCAGGCGAGCTTCGCCGGGTTGAGCATGGCGACGCCGTCGCGGTCCCAGACCCCGCCGAGGAAGGTCGGGGAGTCGACCTCCGCGCGCACCGCGTCCGCATCCAGCCATTCGGAGCGGCCTGCTAGGCCGAGCCGCTCGGCCTCCGCGTGGAACTCGCGGAGCTCCGCGACCTGGTGCGGCTCGGTGGCCACGTCGATCTCGCCGCTGCGCTCGAAGTCGCAGTCGATGCCGTAGCGGGCGACCGCCTCCTCGATGGCGTCGAGGTTGCGGGCGCCGAGGTCCTCCAGCTTGGCGAGCTCGTCCGGCCAGCGGGCCATCCCGTTCGCCAGGCCGTGGGTGAGGGAGGCGGCGCAGAAGCCGCCGTTGCGGCCCGAGGCGGCCCAGCCCGCCTCGTGGCCCTCGATGAGTACGACGTCCCGGGCGGGGTCGCGCTCCTTGGCGAGCAGCGCGGTCCACAGGCCGCTGTAGCCGCCGCCGATGACGAGCAGGTCGCAGTGCTCGTCCCCGGTGAGGGCGGGCTCGGCGGCGGGCTTGCCGGGGTCGTCCAGCCAGTACGAGACCGGCTTCGCTTCGGAAAGAGATCGTGCAGCGGTGCGCATGGCGTCTGGGGCCATGTCTTCCAACTCCCTACAGGTGTTACTTGGGCTGTGCTTTCTTGCGGCGGTTGGCGACCATCTGGCCGCCCAGCACCACCAGGACCGCGATGACGAACATCGCGGTGCCGATGACGTTGATCTGCACAGGCGTACCGCGCTGGGCCGATCCCCACACGAACATGGGGAAGGTGACGGTGTTGCCCGAGTTGAAGTTGGTGATGATGAAGTCGTCGAAGGAGAGCGCGAAGGAGAGCAGCGCGCCCGCCGCGATGCCGGGGGCCGCGATCGGCAGGGTGACGCGCAGGAAGGTCTGCACGGGTCCGGCGTAGAGATCGCGGGCGGCTTCCTCCAGGCGGGGGTCCATGGAGAGCACCCGGGCCTTGACGGCGGCGACGACGAAGCTGAGGCAGAACATGACGTGGGCGATCAGGATCGTCCAGAAGCCGAGCTGGATGCCCATGTTGAGGAAGAGTGCGAGCAGCGAGGCCGCCATCACGATCTCGGGCATGGCCATCGGCAGGAAGATCAGCGAGTTGACCGCGCCGCGCCCCCGGAACCGGTAGCGGACCATCGCGAAGGCGATCGCGGTGCCCAGCACCGTCGCGCCGATGGTGGCCCACAGGGCGATCTGGAGCGAGAGGGACAGGGACTCGCACATGTCGGCGACCCCGCAGGGGTCCTTCCACGCGTCGAGGGAGAACTCCTGCCAGGCGTAGTTGAAGCGCCCGGTGGGGTTGTTGAAGGAGAAGACCGTGACGACGACGTTCGGCAGGATCAGGTACGCGAGCGTGCCGAGCCCCGCGATCACGACGAGATTGCGGCGCAGCCAGGTGGTGGTGCTCTTCATCAGACCAGGTCCTCCGTCCCCGCTCGGCGGATGTAGATGGTGACCATGACGAGCACGATGGCCATGAGGATGAAGGACAGCGCGGCCGCCGTCGGATAGTCGAGGATGCGCAGGTACTGCGACTGGATGACGTTGCCGATCATGCGGGTGTCCGTGGAGCCGAGCAGTTCGGCGTTGACGTAGTCACCGCTCGCCGGGATGAAGGTGAGCAGGGTCCCGGAGACCACGCCCGGCATGGACAGCGGGAAGGTCACCTTGCGGAAGACCGTGGCGGGACGGGCGTACAGGTCCCCGGCCGCCTCGTGGAGGCGGGTGTCGATGCGCTCCAGCGAGGTGTAGAGCGGAAGGATCATGAAGGGGAGGAAGTTGTACGTCAGACCGCAGACGACCGCGAGCGGCGTGGCGAGGACGCGGTCGCCCTCGGTCATGCCGAGCCAGCTGGTGACGTCCAGGAAGCCGACCGTGTTGAGGACGCCGACCACCGGGCCGCCGTCGGCCAGGATCGTCTTCCAGGCGAGGGTGCGGATCAGGAAGCTGGTGAAGAACGGGGCGATGACCAGCACCAGGAGCAGATTGCGCCAGCGGCCCGCCTTGAAGGCGATCAGGTAGGCCAGCGGATAGCCCAGCAGCAGGCACAGCGCGGTCGCGGTGCCGGCGTAGAGCAGGGAGCGCAGGAACTGCGGGTAGTACTCGGTGAAGGCGTCCCAGTAGGTCTGGAAGTGCCAGGTGACCTTGAACCCCTCTTCGAGGGAGCCGGTCTGCACCGAGGTCGAGGCCTGGTAGATCATCGGCAGCACGAAGAAGACGAACAGCCACAGGATGCCCGGGAGCAGCAGCCAGTACGGGACCAGGCGCTTCTTCAGGGACGGCCTGTGCACCGGGGGCTCGGCGGAAACGGCGACCTCGGGGAGGGTCGCGGGGGCGGTCACGCGCTCTCCTCGACCGTCTCGATGCCGGCGTCGATGTCCTGAGCGGCGTCCAAGCCGAAGGTGTGGTCCGGGTTCCAGTGCAGTATCACGTCGGCGCCGGGGACCAGGCGGGCGTCGCGCTCGATGTTCTGCACGTACACCTCCAGCTCCGGGCAGACCGGGCTGTCGATGACGAACTGGGTGGAGACTCCGATGAAGGAGGTGGCCGCGATCTTGCCGGCGATCTTGTTGCGGCCGGCCTCGACGGTGTCCACCGCGTCCGCGTGGACCAGGGAGATCTTCTCCGGGCGCACCCCGACCAGCAGCTTGCCGCCGGCGCGGGGTGTGGTCGAACATCGCGCCGCCGGGACGCGCAGCTTCGTACCGGCCGAGGACACGACGACGTCGGACGCGCCGGCTTCCAGGACCTCGGCCTCGATGAGGTTGGAGGTGCCGAGGAAGTTCGCCACGAAGGTCGTCTTCGGGTTCTCGTAGAGGTCGGCGGGGGCGCCGAGCTGCTCGACGCGGCCGCCGTTCATCACGGCGACCGTGTCGGCCATGGTCATGGCCTCTTCCTGGTCGTGCGTGACGTGCACGAAGGTGATGCCGACCTCGGTCTGGATCCGCTTCAGCTCCAGCTGCATCTGGCGGCGCAGCTTGAGGTCGAGCGCGCCGAGCGGCTCGTCGAGGAGCAGGACCTGCGGGTGGTTGATGAGCGCGCGGGCGACGGCGACGCGCTGCTGCTGGCCGCCGGAGAGCTGGTGCGGCTTGCGCTGGGCGAACTGGCCGAGCTGGACCAGCTCCAGCATGTCGTCGACCTGCTTCTTGACCGACTTGATGCCGCGGCGGCGCAGCCCGAAGGCGATGTTCTCCGAGACGTCGAGGTGCGGGAAGAGGGCGTAGCTCTGGAAGACGGTGTTGACCGGGCGCTTGTACGGCGGCAGGTGCGTGACCTCGCGGTCGCCGAGGCTGACGGTGCCGGTGGAGGGCTCCTCCAGGCCGGCGATCATGCGCAGGGTGGTGGTCTTCCCGCAGCCCGAGGCGCCGAGCAGGGCGAAGAAGGAGCCCTGGGGGATGGTGAGGTCCAGCGGGTGCACGGCGGTGAAGGATCCGTAGTGCTTGCTGATCCCGGCGAGGCGGACGTCGCCGCCTTCGGTCTTGTCAGTCATGGGCCTGGGCCTTCGGTGGTGTGTCGTGGAAGGGGCAGGTGCCGGTACGGGTGTCGTCGCCGGTGGGACGCGGCGGGACCCGTCAGGCTCCGATGAGCTTGGCGAACTTCTCCTCGTACGCCGTCTCTTCCTCGCTGGTGAGGGAGCGGAAGGCGTGCGACTTGGCGGCCATCGCCTTGTCGGGGACGATCAGGACGTTGTCCGCGAGCGCCGGGTCGATCTTGGCCAGCTCGTCCTTGACGCCCTCGACGGGGCAGACGTAGCTGATGTAGGCGGCCAGCTGCGCCGCCACCTCGGGCTCGTAGTAGTAGTCGATGAGCCGCTCCGCGTTGGCCTTGTGCCGGGCCTTCACGGGGACCAGCAGGTTGTCGCTGGAGGTGATGTAGCCGGGTGCCGGGATCGCGTACTGGATGTCCGGGTTGCCGGCCTGGAGCTGGATGACGTCGCCGGCCCAGGCCAGGCAGGCTGCGAGGTCGCCCTTGTCGAGGTCCGCGGTGTAGTCGTTGCCCGTGAAGCGGCGGATCTGCTTCTTGTCCACGCCCTTCTGGAGCCGGCCGATCGCCTCGTCGTAGTCGGCGTCGGTGAAGTTGGCCGGGTCCTTGCCCTGGTCGAGCAGGGTCATGCCGACGCTGTCGCGCATCTCGGTGAGGAAGCCGACGCGGCCCTTGAGGGAGGGGTCGTCGAGCATCTGCGTGACGGAGTCGACCTTCTTCCCGCCGGTCGCCTTGGTGTTGTAGGCGATCACGGTGTTGATGCCGGTCCAGGGGTAGCTGTACGCGCGGCCCGGGTCCCAGTCGGGGCTGCGGAACTGGGGGATCAGGTTGGCGTAGGCGTGCGGGAGGTGGGAGGGGTCCAGCTTCTGGGCCCAGCCGAGCCGGATGATGCGCGAAGCGAGCCAGTCGGTGACGACGATCAGGTCGCGGCCGGTGTCTTGGCCGGCCGCGAGCTGGGGCTTGATCTTGCCGAAGAACTCGACGTTGTCGTTGATGTCCTCGGTGTACTTGACCTTGATACCGGTCCGCTTGGTGAACTCCTCCAGCGTGGGACGCGACTTCTCGTCCTCGCTGGTGTCCATGTACTCGGTCCAGTTGGAGAAGTTGATCTCCTTCTCCTGCTCCGAGTGGTCGTCGGAGGCCGCGGCGGTGCCCTCCGCGCGCTTGGCCGGCGGGATGCCGCAGCCGGCCAGCGCGGACAGGCCGCCGAGGGTGAGCGCTCCGACTCCGGAGGCGCGCAGCACGGAGCGGCGGGTGAGGGCGCCGCGCCCGGTGGTGAGGCTGCGCCGCATGGCGGCGAGTTGCGCCGCCGAGAGGCGGTCGGGCTCGAACTGCTCCATGGGAGGTGCCCTTTCGGGATGGGTGCGGGCCGCTGGTCGGGCGGCTACTGGTTATCTGTCCCCGAAGATCGTGCGGTGCCAGTCCTTCGCCGCCACCGCGGTGTTGTCGTACATCACGTGCTTGACCTGCGTGTACTCCTCGAAGGAGTAGGTGCTCATGTCCTTTCCGAAGCCACTGGCCTTGTAGCCCCCGTGCGGCATCTCGCTGATGATCGGGATGTGGTCGTTGACCCAGACGCAGCCCGCCTGGATCTCACGGGTGGCGCGGTTCGCCCGGTACACGTCACGGCTCCATGCGGAGGCGGCGAGACCGTACGGGGTGTCGTTGGCCAGCGCGATGCCCTCGTCGTCGGTGTCGAAGGGCAGGACCACGAGGACCGGCCCGAAGATCTCGGACTGGACCACCTCGCTGTCCTGGGCGGCGCCGGAGATCAGCGTGGGACGGTAGTACGCACCGTCCGCGAGGCTACTTTCCCCCTCCCTGGCGCCGGGGATCTCGCCTCCGGTGACGACCGTGGCGTACGCGCGGGCGCGCTCGACGAAACCGGCGACCCGGTCGCGGTGCGCGTGCGAGACCAGCGGGCCGAGGTCGGTGGACGGGTCGAAGGGGTCGCCGACGCGGACGGTCTCCATCAGCTCGGCGACCCGGGCGACGAAGGCGTCGTGGAGGGGGCGCTGGACGTAGGCACGGGTGGCTGCCGTGCAGTCCTGGCCGCTGTTGATCAGGGAGGCGGCGACGGCGCCGTTGGCCGCGGCCTCCAGGTCGGCGTCGTCGAAGACGAGGAAGGGGGCCTTGCCGCCCAGCTCCAGGTGGAGCCGCTTGACAGTGGCGGTGGCGATCTCGGCGACCCGCTTGCCGATGGCGGTGGACCCGGTGAAGGAGGTCATGACCACGTCCGGGTGGCCGACCAGGTGCTCGCCCGCGTCCCGGCCGGCGCCGGTGACGATGTTGACCACGCCGTCGGGCAGGCCCGCTTCCTTGGCCGCCTGGGCGAACATCAGGGAGGTCAGCGGGGTGAGCTCGGCGGGCTTGAGGACGATGGTGTTGCCCGCGGCGATCGCCGGAAGGATCTTCCAGGCGGCCATCTGCAGCGGATAGTTCCACGGCGCGATGGAGCCCACGACCCCGATCGCCTCGCGGCGCACGTACGAGGTGTGGTCCCCGGAGTACTCCCCGGCGGCCTGCCCCTGGAGGTGGCGCGCGGCGCCCGCGAAGAAGGCGGTGTTGTCGATGGTCCCCGGCACGTCGAACTCCGTCGACAGCTTGACCGGCTTGCCGCACTGCAGGGACTCCGCGTACGCGAACTCCTCGGCCCGCTCGGACAGGACGCCGGCCAGCCGGTGCAGCGCGTCGGAGCGCTCCCCTGGGGTGGCTCCGGACCAGCCCGGGAAGGCCCGCTTGGCGGCGGCGACGGCGGCATCCACGTCGGCGGTGGAGGCCAGCTCGTAGGTGAGCACCTCCTCGCCCGTGGCAGGGTCGACCACGGTGTGTGACCGGCCCGAGGTGCCGGGCCGCAGCTGCCCGTCGATGTACTGCGCGCCTTCGGCGAATCGGTCCTTGACCTGGACCTTGACCTGGAAGCGGTTGCCCATCACGCTCTCACGCTCTCCGTAGCTACAGTTCGAGCTACAGCTCGAATTGAGTGCCGATCCTGGCAGAGGTACACCCCTCGGCCAAGTGATTCCGTTGTTGCCTTTTGATTACGCGACGGAATCGGTCGACCATGTGTCGAGGCGCGCCCGAAATCCCGTACGAAGTGTCCGGTGCTCCTGCGAGACTCGCATGCATGGAGAAGATCGAGGAACTGATCGGGCAGGTCAGCCGGGGTGAGAGGCTGAAGTTCCTGCCGTTCTGGGGACACCGTCCGCGGCCCGACGGGACGCTCGGACCGAGCTGCCTCAGTCAGTGGTGGCCGTCCGAGTTCACCGTGGGTGACGTGCGGTACGCCACCGCCGAGCACTGGATGATGGCCGGAAAGGCGCGCCTGTTCGAGGACGCCGAGGCGGAGCGCGCGGCCCTGGAGGCGAAGACACCGGCGGAGGCGAAGAAGGCCGGGCGGCTGGTGCGCGGCTTCGACGACGCGGTGTGGGTGCGGGAGCGGTTCGCGCTGGTGGTGGAGGGCAGCGTGCACAAGTTCGGCTCGGATCCGGCGCTGACCTCGTACCTGCTCTCGACCGGCAAGCGGGTCCTGGTGGAGGCCAGCCCGATGGACCGGATCTGGGGCATCGGGCTCGCAGCCGACGACGAGCGGGCCCTGGACCCGGCGCGCTGGCAGGGCCTGAACCTGCTGGGCTTCGCGCTCATGGAGGCGCGCGAGCGGCTGCGGGCGGAGCTGTAGCAACGCGTAGGCGGAGCTGTGGTACCGCGTTGGCGGAGCTGTGGTACCGCGTTAATCGGGTGCGCGCGCCGGGGCGGACGTCTAGCGTGATCCTTGTCCAGGTGCGCAGGTGAGACCTACTTCCACTGTTAATGGGGCGGCCGCGGGTTCGAGTCCCGTCACCGGCTTCGGGCCGGTGTAGCTCAGTTGGTAGAGCACCACGTGGTTTCGCCGACCTCGATCTCTGGACACCACGTTCGCACCTCCCGGTGCGCCGGCCACGGCTACTTCCTCCACGAAACAACGCCGCGGCCACTTCTTCCTCGGGAGGCGCACGTGCGGAGTGCCCGGTGCGCAGGCAACGGTTACTTCCGGATCAACAGGTCGCGGGTTCGAGTCCCGCCCGGCTCCGGCCGGTAGCTCAGTTGGATAGAGCAGTCGACATAGTCCGTCGCCGACTTCGATCTCGGGCATTCCGTACGTCACGCCTCCCCCGGTTTCCACTGAATTCGGGGGGATTCACATGGCTCGTTTCAACCTGCTCCGCTCCAAGGCGGCGCCCACCGCACCCGCTTCGCCCAGCGCACCCGCCTCACCGGTCCGCTCCACCGGCCACCGCGCCGCCAACGCGCACCGCAGCACCGGCTTCCTCCGCGATCCGCGCTCGGAGCTGTTCCTGCTCGCCGTCGCCAACTTCGTGACGCAGCAGACCGCTTACGAGTCCGGCGAGGCCCGCGACGACCGCTACGGCGCGCTCGTGCGCACCCTTGCCGTGGAGGATCCCGAGTGGACCGCCGGCCTGCTCGGCTGGCTGCGGCGCGACGGCAACATGCGGACGGCTTCGCTCGTCGGAGCCGCCGAGTACGTCAAGGCGCGGCTCGACGCCGGAGCGACCGGGGGGCCGTCGAACCGGCAGGTCGTGGACTCCGTACTGCTGCGCGCGGACGAGCCCGGCGAGCTGCTCGCCTACTGGACGGCCGCGTACGGGCGGAACGTGCCCAAGCCCGTCAAGCGCGGGATCGCCGACGCCGTGCGCCGCCTCTATTCCGGCAACTCGCTGCTGAAGTACGACACGGCTACCCGGGGATACCGCTTCGGCGACGTCCTCAACCTGGTGCACGCCTCCCCCGACCCCGCCAAGCCCTGGCAGGGCGAGCTGTTCCGGCACGCCCTCGACCGCCGGCACAACCCGGAGACCGCCGAGGTCCCGCCGGGCAACCGCACCCTGCTCGCGCACCGGGCCCTGATGGAGCTGCCGGTGGCGGAGCGCCGGGCCGTGGTCACCGCGGCGGACGGCCCCGAGCGGCTCGCCGCGGCGGGCATGACCTGGGAGGCGCTGGCCGGCTGGCTGCAGGGGCCGATGGACGCGGCAGCCTGGGAGGCGGTCATCCCGTCCATGGGCGCGATGGCGCTGCTGCGCAACCTGCGCAACTTCGACCAGGCCGGAGTCTCGGACGAGGTCGCCGCGCAGGTCGCGGCGAAGATCTCCGACCCGGAGACCGTCGCCCGGGCCCGGCAGTTCCCCTTCCGCTACCTCGCCGCCTACCAGCACGCGCCCTCGCTGCGGTGGGCGTACCCGCTGGAGCGGGCGCTGGGCCACTCCCTGGCCCACGTACCGGCGCTGCCCGGGCGGACGCTGGTCCTGGTGGACCGGTCCGGGTCGATGTGGTCGCCGCTGTCGGACCGCTCGCAGCTCAACAGGGCGGACGCGGCAGCCGTTTTCGGGACGGCGCTGGCGCTGCGCGCCGAGGACGCCGACCTGGTGCAGTTCGGCTCCACCAGCAAGGCGGTCGATTACCGGCGCGGGGAGTCGGTGCTGAAGGTCCTGGAGCGGTTCGAGGACCTCGGCGGCACGTACACGGCGGAGGCGGTGCGCACGCACTACGCGGGCCACGACCGGGTCCTGATCGTCACCGACGAGCAGGCCACGTACGCCTACGGCGGCGATCCCACGGCCCTGGTACCGGACACGGTCCCGGTGTACACGTGGAACCTCGCCGGATACCGGGTGGGCCACGCACCCTCCGGGTCCGCGCACCGGCACACCTTCGGCGGGCTCACCGACGCGGCCTTCCGCATGGTGTCCCTGATCGAGGACGGCCTGGACGCCAGGTGGCCCTGGGAGACCGGGCAGGCGGACGCGGCCCGCTGACAGCACGGCCGAGGGCCGGGCGGGGACAGTGGATGTCCCCGCCCGGCCCTTCCGCTGTTCCCGCCGTGCGGATCAACCGCGGTGCAGGACCTGCGTGTTCTCGTACGGAGACGAGTAGTCCGAGTCGTAGTCGGAGTCGGAGCCCTCGTCCCCGAGCAGGACACCGAAGATCATGAGGGCGATGAACAGGCAGCTGATCACGATGCCGACCGCGCCGGTGATGATGCCGGCCAGCGCCATGCCCCCGTTGTCGGCCTCGCCGCGCTTGGCCTTGCCGCGGGCCAGTACGCCGAAGATGACGGCCGGGACGCCGAACAGCAGGCCCAGGTAACAGCTGACCACGGCGATGATCCCGAGGACGAGCGCGGTGACGCCGAAGCCGTTGCTCATGGGCCGGTACCCCGGGTATCCGGGGTATCCCGGATACCCGGGATAGGCCGGCTGGCCGCCGTACGACGGCTGCGGGGCGCCCTGGTGGGCGGGGTAGCCGCCGTACGGGGCCTGCGGCGCGCCCGGCTGGGCCGGGTAGCCGTACCCGGCCGGATCCGGCTGCGCCGGGTAGCCGTAGGCGGGCGTCGCGCCGGGCGCCTGCCCGGGCTGGGGTGCGGGCACGGGCGTGCCCGGGGGTATCCCTCCGCCGCCGGGCATCCCCGTGACGGTCTGCTGGTCGTGCACCCCCGGCGCGCTCGGCGCCCCCGTCCCACCCTGCTGTTTGCCCAGATCGACCGCGGGCTGCTCCAGCGGCGCCCAGGGGTCTCGCGACTCGGGGCTCTGATCGGTCATACGGCGCCCCCCTCTCGTACGGCCATGCTAAGCGCTCCCTCCGACAGGCCCCTTCGGCGGTGCGGATCCTGCCTACGATGAAGCCCGTTCCATCCGCACGCGCCCTTCGGAGGCACCCTCATGCCCGACCTGCACCCCTTCATCGCGGGGCTGCCCAAGGCCGAACTGCACGTCCACCACGTCGGCTCGGCCTCCCCCCGCATCGTCGCCGAACTCGCCTCCCGGCACCCCGACTCCAGGGTCCCCACGGACCCCGAGGCCCTCGCCGACTACTTCACCTTCACCGACTTCGCGCACTTCATCGAGGTCTACCTCTCCGTCGTCGACCTGGTCCGCACCCCTGACGACGTGCGCCACCTCACCTTCGAGATCGCCCGCGACATGGCCCGGCAGAACATCCGGTACGCCGAGCTCACGATCACCCCGTACTCCTCCACCCGCCGCGGGATCGACGAGAAGGCCTTCATGGAGGCCATCGAGGACGCCCGCAAGGCCGCCGAGGCCGAGCTCGGCGTGATCCTGCGCTGGTGCTTCGACATCCCCGGCGAAGCCGGCGAGGAAGCCGCCGCGGAGACCGCACGCCTCGCCCTGGACCTGCGCCCCGAAGGCCTGGTCTCCTTCGGCCTGGGCGGCCCGGAGGTCGGGGTCCCGCGCCCGCAGTTCAAGCCGTACTTCGACGCCGCCCGCGCCGCCGGACTGCACAGCGTGCCGCACGCCGGCGAGACCACCGGTCCCGAGACCATCTGGGACGCGATCCGCGAGCTGGGCGCCGAGCGCATCGGCCACGGCACCAGCGCCACCCGGGACCCGGAGCTGCTCGCCTACCTCGCCGAACACCGCATCGCGCTGGAGGTCTGCCCCACCTCCAACATCGCCACCCGCGCCGTCGCCACCCTCGACGAGCACCCCGTCAAGGAGATGGTGGCGGCCGGCGTGCTCGTCACCATCAACAGCGACGACCCGCCGATGTTCGGCTCCGACCTCAACAACGAGTACGCGGTGGCCGCCCGCCTGCTGGACCTCGACGAGCGCGGCCTCGCCCAGCTCGCGAAGAACGCCGTCGAGGCCTCCTTCCTCGACCCGGCCGGCAAGGCGAAGCTCACCGCCGAGATCGACACGTACACCTCCGCCTGGCTGGCTTCCTGACGGCTGCGCAGAATGGGTGCATGCGCACCCTGACTGCCGTAGGCCACCGCGGGGATCCCTACCGCGTCCGCGAGAACACCCTGCCCTCGATCCGCTCCGCCTTCGACCGGGGCGCGGACGCGGTGGAGATCGACGTACGGATGACCCGCGACGGGGTTCCCGTACTGCTCCACGACGAGGACCTCCAGCGGCTGTGGGGCCATGACGTACGGCTCGAAGGCGTCACGGCCCCGCAGCTGAAGGAGCTGACGGAGGGCGGGATCCCGACCCTGCGCGACGCCCTCATGGCCGCCGGTGCGGGCCGGGTCATGGTCGACCTGCCGGGTGCGAGCGCCGGGACCGTGCGGACCGTCGTCGGCCAGGTCCGCGAGTGCGGGGCCCGTGACCGTACGTACTACTGCGCGGGTCCGGCCACCATGCTGGCGGTGCGCGCCGCCGATCCGGGCGCCGAGATCGCGCTGACGTGGACCACCCTGGCTCCCCCGCGCCGGGTGCTGATCGACGCGGTGGCCCCGACCTGGCTCAACTACCGCTTCGGGCTGGTCGGCCCGGAGCTGGTGGACGCCCTGCACCGGGACGGCCTGCTGGTGTCGGCCTGGACCCCGGACACCAAGCGTGCGATGCGCGCGCTGGTCAGGGCCGGGGTGGACTCGATCACCACGAACCGGTTGGACGCTCTGGGAGCCGTACGGGCCGAGCTCGGCCGGTGATACGGGCCTGGGGGGAGCTCGGAGCGTGGATCCGGCGGGCCGGTCCGCGCCGGCAGGACCTGGGGCTGATGCTGCTGGTGCAACTGGCCGTCACGATGCCCTTCGTGGTGCCCCGGCCGGCCGATGCGCCGCCCGCGGACTGGATCTCGTACGCGATGACCACGCTCGGCGTGCTGCCGCTGGTGTGGCGGCGGCGGGCTCCGGTGACGGTGCTGGTCGCGATCCTGGCGGCCGGCGGCGTGTACAACCTGGCGGGGGACGGCCCGGGGCAGCCGCTTCCGTACGCGGGGCTGCTCGCCTTCTACACGGTCGCCCTGCAGTGCACGGCCCGGGTGCGGCTGACGGTGGGCGGGCTGACGGTCCTCACGGTCGCCCTGTCGGTGTACTGGAACACCGGGACCGCACGCGAACTGCTCTTCACCTTCTTCGTCTCCGGCGCCGCGTACGCGCTGGGGCGCCTGCAGCACACCCGGCAGGCGTACACGGCCGCCCTCGTGGACCGGGCCGCCCAGCTGGAGCGGGCCAACCGGATCGAGGCGGAGCAGGCGGCCGCCCGCGAACGGGCCCGGATCGCACGGGAGATGCACGACATCCTCTCGCACGCGGTCAGCATCATGATCGTGCAGGCGGAGGCCGGTCCGGTGGCCGTACGCAGGGCCCCCGAGCGGGCCGAGGCCGCGTTCGAGGCGATCGCCGAGACGGGCCGGGACGCGATGGCCCAGCTGCGCACGATGCTGGGGGTGCTGCGCACGGACGAGGCGGCGCCGCGCTCCCCGCAGCCCGGAATCGGGGAGCTGGCAGGGCTGCTGGAGCGGGTCCGGGGCAGCGGGCCGGAGGTGCTCTACGAGCGCACGGGCTCGGTGCGCGCCCTGCCGGCGGCGCTGGAGGCGACGGTGCACCGGGTGGTGCAGGAGGCCCTGACCAATGTGGTCAAGCACGCCGGGGCATCGGCGGTGGCCGTGCGCCTGGAGTACGGGGAGCGGGAGCTCACGGTGACGGTCACGGACGACGGGCGGGGTCCGGACGCGGGGGCGGATGCGGGGATGGATGCGGGGGCGGGTCCGGGTTCCGTGCCGCGGGCTCGACCGGGTGGGCACGGCCTGATCGGGATCCGGGAGCGGGCCGCCGCCCACGGGGGCACGGCGCGGACGGGGCCCGGGCCGGACGGCACCGGCTTCGAGGTGCGGGTGGTGCTTGTAACGTCGGGCGCGGAGGTGGGGAAGTGACGATCCGTGTGGTGGTGGCCGACGACCAGGAACTGGTGCGCAGCGGCTTCGCGATGATCCTGGACGTCCAGGAGGACATCGAGGTGGTGGCGGAGGTCGGGGACGGTGCGGCGGCGGTCGCGGCGGTACGGTCCCTCGCGCCCGACGTGGCGCTGCTGGACGTCCGGATGCCGGTGCTGGACGGGATCGAGGCGTGCCGGGAGATCTCGGGGACGAGTTCCTGCCGGACGGTGATGCTGACGACCTTCGACTCGGACGAGTACGTGTACGAGGCGCTGCACGCCGGGGCCAGCGGGTTCCTGCTCAAGGACGTGCGGCGGGACGATCTGGTGCACGCGGTACGGGTGGTGGCGGCGGGCGAGTCCCTGCTGGCGCCTTCGGTGGCCCGGCGGCTGATCGCGGAGTACACGGCGGCGACGGCCCGGCCGGCGGCCGGGGAGGCGCTGTCCGCGCAGCGGTTGGAGGTGCTGACGGCCCGGGAGCGGGAGACGCTGCTGCACCTGGGGCGGGGGCTGTCGAACGCGGAGCTCGCGGTGGAGCTGATGGTCAGCGAGCACACGGTCAAATCGCATGTGGGCAACGTGCTGTCGAAGCTGGGGCTGCGGGACCGGATCCAGGCGGTGATCTGCGCGTACGAGACGGGTCTGATCGCGGCCGGCTCTCCGGTATCTCCCTCTGGGGAGTGAGACGAGGGGTATCTCCTCGCTCTCGGTGGTGAGTTGTCGTACCGGCAAAGACCCCTCTCGGTGGTGATCCGCAACTACCCCTGTGACCAGCAGCATTGAGGTCATCGGGGCGGAAGTCGCCCGGAGAGCCGACAGGGGGATCCCACCATGAACCGAGCGACCCGCACACTCATCGCCACCGCCCTGGTCCTGGGCGTCGCGGCCGGTCCGGCCGTCGCCCACACCGGGTCGGGGGTCTCGTCGGCCCCGGCCCCGAGCTCCGCGACGCAGGGGCCCGCACCGCTGGTCTCGACCCCGCCGAACGCCACGGCGCTGGAGCGGGCGATCGCGGGGCTCGGGGCGGATCACGAGGACGCCACGGCCGCGCTGGTACGGGTGGGCGGCACGAGCGGTGGCTGGCAGGGCAGTTCCGGTGTCGCGGACATCCGCACCGGGCGCCCGGCGATCGAGCAGGGCCGGTTCCGGGCCGGGTCGGTGACCAAGGCCTTCACCTCGGCGGTGGTGCTCCAGCTCGCCGCCGAGGGCAGGCTGGACCTCGACGGGCCGGTCCGCCGGTACCTGCCCGAGACCGTCCCGGAGGCGTACGGCACGGTCACCGTCCGGCAGCTGCTCAACCACACCAGCGGGATTCAGGCGGCCGACGGTCCGGGCGACTCCTTCGAGGCGCAGTGGGAGCACCGCTTCGACGTGACCGATCCGCACGACCAGATCGCCGACGCAGTGACCAAGAGCCCGGAGTTCGTCCCGGGCACGGCCCAGCACTACCTGAACATCAACTACACCGTGCTGGGCGTGCTGATCGAGAAGGTGACGGGCACGACGTACGAGAAGGCGGTCGCGGCGCGGGTCCTGAGGCCGTTGGGGCTGCGGGACACCTCGTTCCCGGGCCGGTTCCAGACCCGCATACCGGGTCGCCACAACCACGGGTACCAGGCGGTGGCGCGGGAGGACGGTTCCACCGAGCTGCGGGACGTGACGGAGTGGAACTCCTCGGACCGGTGGGCGGCGGGCGACATCATCTCCACCACGGCCGATCTGGAGCGGTTCACCGTGGCCCTGTTCAGCGGACGCCTCGTACCGGCGGCGCAGTTGGAGGAGATGTTCACGGTTCCCGGGGTGAAGGACTTCGTCACGGGCAAGTCCGCGACGATGACGGCCGGGATGTCGCGGATCACCCTGCCGGACGGCACGGTCGCCTGGGGCAAGACGGGCGGCCGGCACGGCTACAACACGGCGATAGGCGGGACCCGCGACCTGTCCCGCACCCTCGTGTACTCGGTCAACTCGACCGATGCCAAGGGCCAGGACATGAACCCGGTGACCCTCGGCATCGTCATGGCCGCCTTCGCCAAGTAGCGCGGACTCAGCCCCGGGCCTCGGCCAGGTCCGCGGCCAGGTCCTCGGCCGGGGCCGGGGCCGGCACCGGGGCCCGAGTGGCGTCCGTCGGCATGGCCTCCAGCCGCTTGATCATGCGCCGCAGGATGAGCAGCGGAATCACCCCGAAGACGCCGAACGACATGTCGATCACCGACCACCAGACCGGGATGCCGCGGATGGGCCCGCAGATCAGGGCCAGCGGAATGATGCCGGCGCAGGCGATCATTCCGGCCTCGACGATCCAGACGTTGCGGACGGGATCGCGGTGGACCCCGTAGAAGAACACCGCGATCACCAGATGGGCGAAGGCGAGCCAGTCCGTGCCGTAGAGGAGGAAGGGGTACTCGGAGTCCGCCCGCTCCAGCCCGTCGCCGACACGGCGCAGCCACTCGTTGTCCACCAGGGCATTGGCCCAGTGGAGTTCGCTCACCAGGGGGAAGGCGGTGAGTCCGCTCAGCACCAGGCAGACGAGGAACAGGGCAAGCCAGGCACGGATCCGCCGCAGAAGGGCGCTTCTCTCGCTCATGGAAGGAAGCCTACGCGGGTTTCTGAACATGTTCAGCACAATTGCTGAACATGTTCAGTTCCGCCGCCGGACCGAGATCAGAGCCCCCACCCTCAAAGACCGACGATGCCGTTCCAGCGCTTGGCGAAGGAGGGGCGCTCGGCGGAGGAGATGTCGCGGGCCACGACGAGCCGCTTGCGCATGTCCTCGTCGGGGAAGATCAGCGGGTTCTCGGCCAGCTCGGCGGTCTCCCGGTCGTCCGAGGCGGCCAGCACCTCGCGGGCGGCCGGGACCGGGCAGACGTAGTTGACGGAGGCGGCGAGCAGCGCGGCCATCTCCGGGTCGTAGTAGAAGTCGATCAGCGCCTCGGCGTTGGCCTTGCGAGGAGCCAGGTTGGGGATGAGCAGACTCTCCGCCCAGAGTTCGCCCCCTTCCTCGGGGACCACGAACTCGATGTCGGGGTTGTCGGCCTGGAGCTGGATCGCGTCCCCCGAATAGGCCTGGCAGGCCAGCACGTCGCCCTTGCTCAGATCGGAGGTGTAGTCGTTGCCGGTGAAGCGGCGGATGTGCTTCTTCTTCACCATGCTCTCCACCCGGTCGCACATCCGGTGGAAGTCGGTTTCGGTCCACTTGGTCACGTCGGCCCCGTTGCCCTGCATCAGCAGGGAGAAGGACTCGTCCAGACCGGAGAAGAGCGTGACCTTGCCGGCCAGGTCCGGGTGCCACAGGTCCTGGACGGACTTGATCTCCCGGCCGAGCGCCTTGCGGTTGTAGGCGATGCCGGTGATCCCCGACTGCCAGGGCACGGTGTGCAGCCGGCCCTCGTCGAAGGCGGGCGAGCGCAACTGCGGGTCCAGGTACTTCGACACGTTCGCCTGCGCCGAGCGGTCCATCTTCTGGGCCCAGCCCAGGTGGACGAAGCGGGCGGCCATCCAGTCGCTGACCACGACCACGTCGTGGCCGGTCTGCTGGTGATTCATCAGAGCCGGACTGATCTTGCCGAAGAACTCGTCGTTGTCGTTGATCTCCTCGGTGTACCGGACCTCGATGCCGGTCTTCTCCGCGAAGGCGTCCAGCGTCGGACGCCTGCTCTCGTCCTCTTCGTCGGTGTCGATGTAGAGGGGCCAGTTGGAGAAGGAGACGCTCCGATCGCTCTCGGACCGGTCCCGCCCCTCCCGCCGACTCTCGGGGACGTACGCGGCCGGGACACCACAGCCGGTGAGGCCGGCCAGCAGGCCCGCGGCACCGAGGCCGCGCAGCGCCGCGCGGCGGGAAAAGGCGAGTTCAGGCATGGGAGGAGCCTTGTGGAACGCCGAAGGGCGGGCAATAGACATGTTGTCTACTACCCGCCCCGTCAAGGCTGTGACCTGGTCGATGCGGCGGCCGACCGGCCGCCCGCCCGGCCTACGGTCAGCCGTCGAGCGAGGTCATGACGTGCTTGATGCGCGTGTAGTCCTCGAAGCCGTAGGCGGAGAGGTCCTTGCCGTAGCCGGACTTCTTGTATCCGCCGTGGGGCATCTCGGCGACGAGCGGGATGTGGGTGTTGATCCACACGCAGCCGAAGTCGAGGTTCTTGGACATCCGCATCGCGCGGCCGTGGTCCTTGGTCCACACGGACGAGGCGAGGGCGAACTCGACGTCGTTCGCGTACGCCAGGGCCTGGTCCTCGTCCGTGAAGGACTGGACCGTGATGACGGGGCCGAAGACCTCGTTCTGGATGATCTCGTCGTCCTGCTTGAGGCCGGAGACCACGGTCGGGGCGTAGAAGTAGCCCTTCTCGCCGACCTGGTGGCCGCCCGCCTCGACCTTGGCGTGGGCGGGGAGCCGCTCGATGAAGCCCGCGACCTGCTTCAGCTGGTTCGGGTTGTTCAGCGGGCCGTAGAGCACGTCCTCGTCGTCCGGCTGCCCGGTCTTGGTGTCGGCCGCGTTCTTGGCCAGCGCCGCGACGAACTCGTCGTGGATCGACTCGTGGACCAGTACGCGGCAGGCCGCGGTGCAGTCCTGGCCGGCGTTGAAGAAGCCCGCGACCGCGATGTCCTCGGCGGCCTTGGCGATGTCGGCGTCCTCGAAGACCACGACGGGAGCCTTGCCACCGAGCTCCAGGTGGACGCGCTTGACGTCCTTGGAGGCGCTCTCGGCGACCTGCATGCCCGCGCGCACCGAGCCGGTGATGGAGGCCATCGCCGGAGTGCGGTGCTCGACCATGGCCCGGCCGGTTTCGCGGTCGCCGCAGACGACGTTGAAGACGCCCTTGGGCAGGATCTCGCCGATGATCTCCGCCATCAGGATGGTGGAGGCCGGGGTGGTGTCCGAGGGCTTGAGGACCACGGTGTTGCCCGCGGCCAGGGCCGGGGCGAACTTCCAGACGGCCATCATCATCGGGTAGTTCCACGGCGCGACCTGGGCACAGACGCCGACCGGCTCACGGCGGACGATCGAGGTCATCCCCTCCATGTACTCGCCGGCCGAACGGCCCTCGAGCAGGCGGGCGGCACCGGCGAAGAAGCGGATCTGGTCCACCATCGGCGGCAGCTCCTCGCTGGCCGTGAGGCCGAGCGGCTTGCCGGTGTTCTCCGATTCGGTGGCGACCAGCTCGTCCGCGCGGGCCTCGAGGGCGTCCGCGATCTTCAGCAGGGCCTTCTGGCGCGCGGAGGGGGTCGCGTCGCGCCAGGCCGGGAAGGCTGCCGCGGCCGCGGCCATGGCGGCGTCGACGTCCGCCTGGCCGGAGAGGGGAGCAGTCGCGTACGCCTCGCCCGTGGCGGGGTTGACCACCTCGGTGGTCCGCCCGTCGGCGGCGTCCTTGAACTCCCCGCCGATGTAGTTGCGCAGACGACGCAGTTCGGTGGTCACTACAGCCACACTCCTGTGATCACATGTCCAATGGTTGAGACAGCTACTCAGCCTAGCCCCTCGGACACCGTTTTCGACAGGCCCACACAGCACGAACTACGGAATCGGTGAGATCCTGCTCCCGAAACAACGAATTACATCGTTCTCGCCTTGCGGAACAGACGACTCCTCGTGCACAGTGAGGTCGTGGTCAGTCGAAGCGCAGATTCCAGGAACAGACAACCGTCCCCTTCGGTCGATGCTGTGTCCCTGGCGATCATCGAGCAACTGCAAGAGGACGGTCGTCGTCCTTACGCGGCGATCGGCAAGGCCGTCGGCCTGTCCGAAGCAGCGGTGCGCCAGCGGGTACAGAAGCTGCTCGACCAGGGCGTCATGCAGATCGTCGCCGTCACCGACCCGCTCACCGTGGGGCTCCGGCGCCAGGCGATGGTCGGCATCAACGTCGAGGGAGACCTCGACCCGGTGGCCGACGCGCTGACCGCGATGGCCGAGTGCGAGTACGTGGTGATGACCGCGGGCTCGTTCGACCTGATGGTGGAAATCGTCTGCGAGGACGACGACCACCTGCTGGAAACGATCAACAAGAAGATCCGCGCGCTCCCCGGCGTGCGATCAACCGAAAGCTTCGTTTACCTGAAGCTGAAGAAGCAGACCTACATGTGGGGAACGCGATAGCCGTGAGCCAGGACCTCTCCAAGACCGCCTACGACCACCTGTGGATGCACTTCACCCGCATGTCGTCGTACGAGAACTCGCCCGTACCTACCATCGTCCGCGGCGAGGGCACCTACATCTTCGACGACAAGGGCAAGCGCTACCTGGACGGCCTCGCCGGACTGTTCGTGGTCAACGCCGGTCACGGCCGCAAGGAACTGGCCGAGGTCGCGTACAAGCAGGCCCAGGAACTCGCGTTCTTCCCCATCTGGTCGTACGCGCACCCCAAGGCCGTCGAGCTCGCCGAGCGCCTCGCGCACTACGCCCCGGGCGACCTGAACAAGGTCTTCTTCACCACCGGTGGCGGCGAGGCCGTCGAGACCGCCTGGAAGCTTGCCAAGCAGTACTTCAAGCTTCAGGGCAAGCACACCAAGTACAAGGTCATCTCGCGTGCGGTCGCCTACCACGGCACCCCGCAGGGCGCCCTGTCCATCACCGGCCTGCCGGCCCTCAAGGCCCCCTTCGAGCCGCTGGTCCCCGGCGCGCACAAGGTGGTCAACACCAACATCTACCGCGCCCCGATCTACGGCGACGACCCCGAGGCCTACGGCCGCTGGTGCGCCGACCAGATCGAGCAGGAGATCCTGTTCGAGGGCGCCGACACCGTCGCCGCCGTCTTCCTGGAGCCGGTGCAGAACGCCGGTGGCTGCTTCCCGCCGCCGCCCGGGTACTTCCAGCGGGTCCGCGAGATCTGCGACGAGTACGACGTGCTCCTCGTCTCCGACGAGACGATCTGCGCGTTCGGCCGTCTGGGCACGATGTTCGCCTGTGACAAGTTCGACTACATCCCGGACATGATCACCTGTGCGAAGGGCATGACCTCGGGCTACTCCCCGATCGGTGCCTGCATCATCTCGGACCGGCTCGCCGAGCCGTTCTACAAGGGTGACAACACCTTCCTGCACGGCTACACCTTCGGCGGACACCCGGTGTCCTCCGCGGTGGCGCTCGCCAACCTCGACATCTTCGACAAGGAAGGCCTCAACCAGCACGTGCTGGACAACGAGGACGCCTTCCGCTCGACGCTGGAGAAGCTGCACGACCTGCCGATCGTCGGCGACGTCCGCGGCAACGGCTACTTCTACGGCATCGAGCTCGTCAAGGACAAGGTCACCAAGGAGTCCTTCACGGACGAGGAGACCGAGCGCGTGCTCTACGGCTTCCTCTCCAAGGCGCTCTTCGAGAACGGCCTGTACTGCCGCGCCGACGACCGTGGCGACCCGGTCATCCAGCTGGCCCCGCCGCTGATCGCCGACCAGGGCACCTTCGACGAGATCGAAGGCATCCTGCGCCGCGTGCTCACCGAGGCCTGGACCAAGCTCTAACCAGCCCGCGTCCTCCCACCGTCCCGCAGGCGGCAAACTGCCGGACCACACGGCCCGGATCCTCCGTTCGAGTGAGAACGCGGGGGTCCGGGCCGTGTGCTGTCACCATCCAAGACGTTCATCTCTTTACATCTCATTGCGGCGCCAGTGACCAAGCGGGCTCCGCTTCGTTCCCCCGGACGGAGGTGTACGCCATGGTGGCTCCACGGGACGACGCTCCGCCGGACAACGCTCCGTCGGACACGATCCTGCCCCAGGACGATCTGCTCTGGGCACGGTCCCTTCACTACTCCCACAGCGGATCACCGGGCCTCATCGGGGTCTCGGTCGGCGTCCGCGCGGGAGAGATCCTCGCCGTGACCGGCCCCAGGGGCAGCGGCAAGACGACGCTGCTGCGCTGCCTGTCCGGACAGCTGCGGCCCGAACAGGGCGAGGTCTGGTTCAACAGCGTCCCCGTGCACACCATGGGGACCCTGGCCCGCGAGCGGCTGCGCCGCGACCGCTTCGGCTGGATCGGCCCCGAGCCGCGACTGCTGCCCGAGCTGCGGGTCTGGGAGAACGCCGCCCTGCCGCTGCTGATCGCGGGCGCCGGACACCGCACCGCCAAACGGGCCGCCTGCGAATGGCTCGACCGCCTCGACATCGGGGCCTTCGCCCGCAAGCACCCCGGCTCACTCAACCGGGCCGAGGCCCAGCGCGTCGCCCTCGCCCGCGCCCTCGCGCACCTGCCCGCCGTGGTCTTCGCCGACGAACCCACGGCCCCGCTGCACCGCGCCGAGCGCTCCCTGCTGCTGCGCACCCTCACCACGGCCGCCCGCTCCCACGGCATCACCGTGCTGCTGGCCACCCACGACGAGGAGACCGCAGCCGTCGCCGACCGGCGGTTCCCCCTGCTCGACGGCCGCCCGGCCGCCACGGCAGCCGCGGCCGGGCTCTCCCCGACCTCCTTCCCCCAGCCCCCGGAGGACCAGGCCGCGTGCTCGCTCTCCGCCTAGCCCGCGGCTCCCGGCCGCTGGTACAGCTGCGCCGGCTGCTCGTCGCCGCCGCCTCGGCCGGCAGCGGCTTCCTGCTGCTGTACGTGCTCGCCCAGGCCACCGCCCGGCCCGCCGGATCGTTCCCTCAGCTGCTGTGGGCCCTGGTCCCCCTCGCCGTCACCGTCCAGTTCGCCGTCGCCGTGGCCCGTACCGACCCCGCGACCCGGCCCCCGGAAGGACTGGACGCCGCCGGGCTGGGACCCGTACGGCTCACCCTGGTCGCGACGATCTCCACGGCCGTGGCCTGCGCCCTCGGCAGCGCCGTGGCCCTGGCCGTCTTCCTCCATCTGCGCGGGGACGTGACCGGGCTGCCCTTCGACGGCGCCGGGGCCGAGCTGCTCCACGCCGACCAGCCCCTGCCCGTGGCGGCCGCCCTCACCCTGTTGGCCCTGCTGCCGCTGGCCGCCTCGATCGCCACCGCCCTCGCCCTGCGCCCGCACCCCCGGCCCGCACCGCAGACCGCACTGCCCTGGGGCATCGCCCTCACCGCCTGCGGACTCGCCGTGCTGGCCTACTCCCGCCCCGGCGGAGCCGGCATGCCCGCGGGCTGGGCGCTGACCGCCCTCGGGCTCGCCCTCGCCGGACCGGGCCTGGCCTACGCCTGCGGGGCGCTGGTCCAGTCCGTCCGCCCGGGCGCGCTCAGGCTGCTGGCCGGGCGGGCCCTCCAGGAGGAGGCCCCCCGCCTGGGCGCACCCCTCGGTGTCCTGTGCGCCGTCGGGGCGGGCGCCCTCAGCGCCGTGGCCCTGCGCGATCACGGCGGGCTCCAAGTCCCGCTCGGCCCGCTGACCGCCCCCGCCGCCGCTTTGGTGGCCCTGTGCGCGGCCGCCACCCTGCTCACCTCCGCGGTCGAGGTCCACCAGGCCCGGGCCGCCGACCGCGAGACCCTGACCGGGCTCGGCGCCCCGGGCAAGGTCCTCCGTACGGCCGCGACCGTACGGGCCACCGCGCTGGTGGCGGTGTGCCTGCCGCTCAGCTGGGGTGTGTCACAGCTGACGTCGCTGGCATTGACCCGCTGAGGCGGGCAGCCCTTAGGGTGGGCCGAATGGTCAACCCCTACATCGAGTCCGATACCGAGATCGAGACCCTCGCCGAATTCGACCGGGTCGTGGCCCGCGGTTCGCTCAGCGGGTACCGGATCCAGTCGGTCAACCTGCTGGAGCGGACCTTCGCCCTGCTGTCCGCCGACACCTCGTCCGCGGTCTTCTTGGGCTGCGCGATGGAACCGGACGCCTCGGTCAAGGTGCGCGCGGACGGCGCCCTGGTCTTCCCGCCCGTCCCCGACCTGCCCTTCAACCCGTACCGGGGCCTGCTCTACACGGCCGAGGAGCTCTTCGCCGGGCTGTCAGCCGGCTACGAGGCCACCCCGGACGCCGAGGCTTACGCCTGGTTGCAGGAGACCAAAGCGGACGGGGACATCTACTCCTCGATGCTGCGGTCCATCCACGACGACGCCATCTCCGACGCCCTCGACGAGCACCTCGCCGGCGCCCGCGTGGTCGGTGTGATGGGCGGCCACGCCATGGCCCGCGGCGGCGACGCCTACCGGGGCGCGGCCGAACTCGGCCGGACCCTGACCCGCTCCGGGCTGACCGTGGCCACCGGCGGCGGCCCCGGCGCGATGGAGGCGGCCAACCTCGGCGCGTACCTCGCCCCGGCCCCCGACGAGGCCCTGCCCGAAGCCCTGCGGATGCTGGCCAAGGCCCCGTCCTTCACCCCGTCCGTCTCCGACTGGGCGCGCGCGGCCTTCGCCGTACGGGAACGCTGGCCGGCGGTCACGGGCGGCGACTCGGTGGGCATCCCGACCTGGTTTTACGGGCACGAGCCGCCGAACCCCTTCGCCGGGCACATCGCGAAGTACTTCGCGAACGCCACCCGGGAGGACGGGCTGCTCGCCCGGTCCAACGCGGGCGTGGTGTTCCTGCCGGGCGCGGCGGGCACGGTCCAGGAGATATTCGACAACGCGACGCCCAATTACTACGCGTCCCGGGGCGAGCCCACCCCGATGGTCCTCGTCGACCGCGCCCACTGGACCGAACGGCTGCCCGCCTGGCCGCTGCTCCAGGCGCTGGCCCTCGGCCGGGCGATGGAGTCCCGGATCGCCCTGGTCGACTCGGTGTCCGAGGTCCCGGCGGCCCTCGCCGCAATGAGCTGACCTCGACGACCTGACCCGGTCAGGCAACTTCTCTCGCCTTTTCCACGTCTGGAAGAGGTACGCACTACGTAAAACCTGCCAGACGTGAACGGAGCCCTCGGGTGCTCATAGGCCTGCTCACCGCCATCGCGGCGTCCATCTGCTACGGCACGGGATCCGTCCTGCAAGCCGTGGGCTCACGGCGGGCGGCCCGGATGTCGCCGGCCGCCGCGGGGGTCACCCAGCACGGCGGCCCGAACCTCACCTCCACGGCGAAGGCCGCGATGACCTGGGAGTTCATCGTCGGCACGATCCTGGACTTCGTGGGCTTCGGCCTGGGCGCCCTGGCCGCCCGGCTCCTGCCGCTCTTCCTCTCTCAGACCGTCATCAGCGCCAACCTGGTGATCACGGCCGTGCTGAGCGTGAAGATGCTCGGCATCCGGCTGACCCGGAAGGAATGGACCTCCATCGGGGTCGTCTGCGCGGCCCTGGTCCTGCTGGCGACGGCCGCGGGCCACGAGGGCGGCCACTACGCTCCGGCCGCCACGCACTGGTGGCTCCTTGCGGTGACCGTGCTGATCATCGTGGGCGGCACGGTGGCGGTACGTTTCCTCGGCGCCCGGGCCGCGATCCTGGCGGGCCTGCTGTCGGGTCTGGCGTTCGGCGCGCTGGGCGTCGGGGTCCGCATCCTGAACGGCGTGGAGCCGTTCTCGCTCCCCTCCCTCCTCTCCGACCCGGCCCTGTACGCCATCGTCCTGGCGGGGGTCGGCGGCATGTACCTGCACACCGTGGCGCTCCAGATCGGCTCGGTGAACGGCGCCACCGCCGCCCTGGTGGTCGGTGAAACCGTGCTCCCCGGAGCGATCGGCGTGCTCTGGCTGGGCGACGCGTCCCGCCCCGGCATGGCCTGGCTGGCAGTCCTCGGCTTCGTCCTGGCGGTGACCGGCGCGGTCGCAGTCGCCTGGTACGGCAACCACGAGGGCACGGAGACCCAGTCTCCCGACCCGGAGCCCGACAAATCCAGCCTCGCCGGCGTTTGAGGGCGCAGCGGGGACTCGGCCCCGCGCAGCGGCAAAGGGCGCAGCGGCCCTACTCCCCCGCCAGCACGACCACCTCGGCCGGGGCGAACGTCACCGCAACCCGGTCCCCGACCGCCGGCGCCCCGGCCAAGTCACACTCCGCCTCCAACACCGGCCCCACCCCAGGCCGCAGCAGCAGCGCGACATGCGTCCCCCGAAAGGTCCGCGACACCACCTCGCACCCCAGCCCCCCCTCGGGTGACAGCACGACCCCCGCAGGCCGGATCAGCACCCGATGATCCCCCTCCGGTGACCCGGCCGGAACCGGAACCTTGCCCCACGGGGTCACGGCCACTCCGGCCGAAAGCGCAGCAGGCACCACGTTCTCGAAGCCCAGGAACCGCGCGACGAACTCCGACGCCGGCCGCTGCCACACCTCCAGCGGGGTCCCCGCCTGCGCGATCCGCCCGTCCCGCATGACGACCACCCGGTCGGCCAGCGCGAACGCCTCGCCCTGGTCGTGCGTGACGGCCAGCACGGTCGTGCCGAGCCGCGAGAACAGCCCCTGCAGCTCCACCACGAGCCGCTCCCGCAGCCCGCGGTCCAGCTGCCCGAGCGGCTCGTCCAGCATCAGCAGCCGCGGCGAAGGCGCGAGCGCCCGCGCCAGCGCGACCCGCTGCTGCTCGCCGCCGGACAGCGAGGCCACCGCCCGGCCCTGCGCCCCGGGGAGCCCGACCAGCTCCAGGAGCTCGGTGACCCGGACCTCGGAGGACTGCTTCGAAGCACCCCGCATCCGCAGGCCGAAGGCGACGTTCCCGCCCACGTCCCGGTGCGGAAACAGCTGGTGGTCCTGGAACATCAGGCCCACCCCCCGCCGGTGTACGGGCACTGCGGCCTGGTCGGCGCCGCCCAGCAGCACCCTCCCGCCGGCGACGGGTTGGAGCCCGGCCACCACCCGGAGCAGGGTGGACTTGCCGCTCCCGCTCGGCCCGAGCACGCACACGATCTCGTGCTCGGCGACGGCCAGGTCCACGGCGTCCACGACCGCGCGCTCACCGAAGCGGACCGACACCCCTTCCAGCTGAAGCAGGGTCATCAGAATTCTCCGGAGGTCTTGTCGGGTCGCAGTCGCTCCAGCGCCAGCAGGGACACCGCGCACACCAGCATCAGGATCGTGCTCAGGGCCATCGCCTGCCCGTAGTTCATCTCCCCGGCCCGGCCCAGCAGCCGCGCCACGGCGACCGGCAGCGTCGGATGGTCGGGCCGCGCGATGAAGACGGTCGCCCCGAACTCCCCGAGGGACACGGCGAAGGCGAAGCCCGCCGCGATCAGCAGGGCCCGCCGCACCATCGGCAGGTCCACCTCCCGCCAGGCCCGCAGCGGTGAGGCGCCGAGCACGGCGGCGGCCTCCCGCAGCCGCCCGTCCACCGCGCGCAGCACCGGCAGCATGGTCCGTACGACGAAGGGAACGCCCACCAGCGCCTGCGCCAGCGGCACCAGGATCCACGAGGTCCGCAGGTCCAGCGGCGGCTTGTCGAGGGTGATGAGGAAGCCGAAGCCGACGGTCACGGCCGACACCCCCAGCGGGAGCATCAGCAGCGCGTCGAAGCCCCGTACGAAGCGGCCCGCGCGCCGGGTCAGCGCCGCGGCCGCGAGCCCGCCGACGACCAGCGCGATGGCGGTGGCGGCGAGCGCGTACTGCAGGGAGTTCCAGATCGCCTCCAGCGGCGGCACCAGGAAGGTACCGCCGCCGGCGCCGACTTCCTGGAGCGCCCGGTAGAAGCCGAACCCGTACCCGCCGGGGGCGTCGAGCGAACGTTCGACGAGCACGGCGAGCGGCGCCACGATCAGGAGCGCCACCGTGAGCAGCACCCCGCCGAGCAGGGTGCGCTGGGCCCCGCCGCGCGGCCGGTGCGTGGTCCGCCCCGGGTCCACCAGCCGCAGTGCGGTCTCCCGCTTGCGCACGGTCCAGGCGTGCACGCCGAGGATCGCTCCGATGGCCGCGAACTGCACCATCGTCAGCACGGCGGCCGTCGGCAGGTCCAGGAGCTGCGCGGTCTGCCGGTAGACCTCCACCTCCAGGGTGGAGTACGCGGGCCCGCCCAGGATCTGCACGACGCCGAAGGAGGAGAACGTGAACAGGAACACCATTAGCGAGGCGGCCGCGACGGCCGGGCCCAGCGCGGGCAGCGTCACGCGCCGCCAGGCGGCGAACCGCCCGGCGCCCAACACCCGGGCGGCCTCCTCCTGGCGCGGGTCCAGCTGCGCCCACAGCCCGCCGACCGTGCGGATGACGACGGCGTAGTTGAAGAAGACGTGCGCGAGCAGGATCGCCCAGACGGTCGTGTCGAGGCGGATCCCCCACACCTCGTCCAGCAGACCGTTCCGCCCGACGAGCGCGAGGAACGCGGTGCCGACCACGACGGTCGGCAGCACGAACGGCACCGTCACGAGCGCCCGCAGCAGCTGTTTGCCGGGGAACTCGAAGCGCGCGAAGACGTACGCGCCGGGGAGCGCGATCAGGAGCGTGAGCGCCGTGGACGCGAGCGCCTGCCAGGTGGTGAACCAGAGCACGTCGCCGATGTCGGGCCGGGCCAGCACCTCGCCGATCCGGCCGAACTGCCAGCCGTCGTCCGTCTTGAGCCCGCGCCCGACGATCGCGGCGACGGGGTACGCGAAGAACAGCCCGAAGAAGACGAGCGGCACGGCCATCAGACCGAGCCTGACGGCCGTGGCCCGCCCGCTCTCCTTCGGAACCCTGCTCACTCGTCCTACTTCACGACGAGGGCGGACCAAGCCTTGACCCACTGGTCACGGTTCTTGGCGATGGCCTCCGGGGCGACCGTCTCGGGCTTCTCGATGACCACGCCGTGCTTGGTGAACAGCTCCGGCAGCGCCGCGTCCTTGGCCACCGGGTTCACGAACATCTGGAGCGGCATGTCCTCCTGGAACTTCTTGGAGATCAGGAAGTCCAGGAGCGCCTTGCCGCCCTCCTCGTTCTTCGCCCCCTTGAGCAGACCCGCGAACTCGGTCTGCCGGAAGCACGTGCCCGTCGCGACGCCCGTCGGGGCCTCGGCCGGCTGCGGCTCGCCGTAGAGGACCTCGACCGGCGGGCTGGAGGCGTAGGAGACGACCAGCGGGCGGTCGCCCTTGGCCTTCTTGCCGCCGGCCGAGCCGGAGAAGCGCTCGTTGTAGGCCTGCTCCCAGCCGTCGACGACCTCGACGCCGTTCGCCTTGAGCTTGCTCCAGTAGTCCTTCCAGCCCGCGTCCCCGTACTTGCCGACGGAGGCGAGGAGGAAGCCGAGGCCGGGCGAGGAGGTCGCGGCGTTCTCGGTGACCAGCAGGTTCTTGTACTCCGGCTTGATCAGGTCGTCCAGCGTCTGCGGCGGGGCGAGCTTCTTGTCGGCGAAGTAGGCCTTGTCGTAGTTCACGCAGATGTCGCCGGAGTCCACGGGGGTGACCCGGTGCTCCTTGTCGAGCACGAACTCGGGCTTCACGCCGGCCAGCCCCTTGGCCTCGTACGGCGTGAAGATGCCGTTGTCGAGGGCACGGGAGAGGAGCGTGTTGTCCACGCCGAAGAACACGTCGCCGCGCGGGGATCCCTTGGTGAGGATCTCCTGGTTCAGCGCCGCGCCCGCGTCACCGGACTTCAGGACCTTGACGGTGTAGCCGCTCTGCTGCTCGAACTCCTTGAGGACCGAGTCGGTCACGTTGAAGGAGTCGTGCGAGACGAGGGTGATCGTCTTGGACTTCGGGGCGTCGCTCGCCCCGGCGGACTTGTCCTTGGCGTCGCCGCCGCCGCATGCGCTGAGCGTGGTGACGCCGAGCGCGGCAGCGAGCGCGACACCCGCCATCTTCTTGGTGGTGCTCATTGGTGCATTCCTCCTGGGATGTCCAGGAGAAGACGCGGCCCTGCCCGGCGCTCTGTGGAGCGGACGCCGGGCAGGGCGCAACAGCTTGAGTGATGACCGAACTTCCTACCCCGAATGACCGGGGCGAGGTTCAGAGGGTCTGCGGTGACGGATACCGCACTCTCAGCGCTGTGGCGCTCCCCTGTCGGAATATGAAATTGGTTTCGGCCACAGGGTACCCCGCGGCCGAAAGCACACCTCAACCGGCGAAAATCAGCGCTCCGAGGCGGCGAGCTGGCCGCACGCGCCGTCGATCTCCTGACCGCGGGTGTCGCGGACGGTCACCGGCACGCCGTGGCGGGCGATGGCGTCCACGAAGGCCTTCTCGTCCTCGGGCCGCGAGGCGGTCCACTTCGAGCCCGGAGTCGGGTTCAGCGGGATCAGGTTGACGTGCACGCGCTTGCCCTTGAGCAGCTTGCCGAGCAGGTCACCGCGCCAGGCCTGGTCGTTGATGTCGCGGATCAGGGCGTACTCGATGGAGATCCGGCGGCCGGACTTCTCCGCGTACTCCCAGGCCGCGCCGAGCACCTCGCGGACGTTCCAGCGGGTGTTCACGGGGACCAGGGTGTCGCGCAGCTCGTCGTCCGGGGCGTGCAGGGAGACGGCCAGGCGGCACTTGAAGCCCTCGTCGGCGAAGCGGAGCATCGCCGGGACCAGGCCCACGGTGGAGACGGTGATACCGCGCTGGGACAGGCCCAGGCCGTCGGGCTCCGGGTCGGTGAGGCGGCGGATGGCGCCGACGACGCGGTTGTAGTTGGCGAGCGGCTCGCCCATGCCCATGAAGACGATGTTCGACAGCCGGGCGGGCCCGCCGGGGACCTCGCCGTCGCGCAGGGCGCGCATGCCGTCGACGATCTGGTGCACGATCTCGGCCGTCGACAGGTTCCGGTCGAGACCGGCCTGGCCGGTGGCGCAGAACGGGCAGTTCATGCCGCAGCCGGCCTGCGAGGAGATGCACATGGTGACCCGGTCCGGGTAGCGCATCAGCACGGACTCGACGAGCGTGCCGTCGTGCAGCTTCCACAGGGTCTTGCGGGTGGTGTCGTCATCGCAGGAGATGTGGCGGATGACGTTCATCAGGTCCGGCAGCAGCTCCTGCTGGAGCTTCTCGCGGGACCCGGCGGGGATGTCGGTCCACTCGGCCGGGTCGTGGGCGTACCGGGCGAAGTAGTGCTGGGAGAGCTGCTTGGCCCGGAAGGGCTTCTCACCGATCGCGGCGACCGCCTCCCGGCGCTCCTCGGGGGTGAGGTCGGCGAGGTGCCGGGGCGGCTTCTTCGCTCCGCGAGGGGCGACGAAAGTGAGCTCTCCCGGGACAGGGCGGGCCATGGCAGGTACTCCTTGTAAGACGAAAGGCGCGCCGCAGAAGCAGCGCGCCTTCCAAGAGTAACCGCCCCGCCTGTACGGGCGCCTTTTCGCAGGTCAGCCGGTGCCGACGAACAGCGCCAGCAGCAGCCAGACCACCGGGGCCGTCGGAAGCAGGGAGTCCAGCCGGTCCATGATGCCGCCGTGACCCGGCAGCAGGGTGCCCATGTCCTTGATCCCGAGATCCCGCTTGATCATGGATTCCCCGAGGTCACCGAGCGTGGCGCTGACCGCGACGGCGAGGCCGAGCACGAGGCCCTGCCACCAGACGCCACCGTCGATCAGGAATTCCATGCACAGCGCGCCGGCCGCCATCGCGAAGGCCACCGCTCCGAGGAGCCCCTCGCGGGTCTTTCCGGGGCTGATGCGCGGGGCGAGCTTGGTCTTGCCGAAGCGCCACCCCACCGCGTAGGCGCCGGTGTCGCTGACCACGGTCAGGAGCAGGAAGGTGATCACCCGCTGCGGTCCGTCGTCGGCGGTGAGCAGCATCGCGACGAAGGTGGCCAGGAACGGTACGTAGAACGCCGCGAAGGCACCCGCCGTGACGTCCTTGAGGTAGTCCTCGGGCGGCTCGGTCATCCGCCAGACGAGGACGGCCAGCACCGTGAGCGCCATGGCCACCCAAGCACCCTCGGCACCGCGGACGTATCCGGCGATGACCATGGCCGCGCCGCCGATGGCGAGCGGGACCAGCGGGGCCTTGATGCCCTTCTTCTCCTGGAGCCGGGAGGTGAGCTCCCACAGGCCGACGACGACCGCCACGACGACGACGCCGACGAAGACCGCCTTGACGATGAGCAGCGAGGCGAAGATCACCGCGCCGAGACCCACTCCGACCCCTATGGCGGCACGCAGGTCCCGCCCGGCGCGCTTCTTCTGAGGCGGGGGCGAGGCGTCCTGCGGTGCCGGCGAAGGCGGGGTCGGCGGGGGGCTGGGCATGGGCTCCTGCGGCGGCGTCTCGGCGCGGAAAAGGGAGCCGCCGTCAGCGGCGGCCCCCCGATCGCGTGCATCCCGGTCGTCGAAGTCACGGCCGGCGGCATCGGGCACGATGGGCATGGGCCGAGTGTGCGGGCCCACCAGCGCATCGTAGGCGGGACCCGCCGGAACCGGCTCCGGCTGCCAGGAAGTGTCGTTCATCAGACTTCGAGGAGCTCGGCTTCCTTGTGCTTCAGGAGCTCGTCCACCTGCGCGACGTACTTCGCGGTGGTGTCGTCGAGCTCCTTCTCGGCGCGGCGCACCTCGTCCTCGCCGGCTTCCTTGTCCTTGACGAGCTTGTCGAGGGCGTCCTTCGCCTTGCGGCGAATGGCGCGGATCGACACCTTGGAGTCCTCGGCCTTGGTGCGCGCGACCTTGATGTACTCCTTGCGGCGGTCCTGCGTCAGCTCGGGGAAGGTCACCCGGATGATGCTGCCGTCGTTGCTGGGGTTGACGCCCAGGTCGGAGTCGCGGATGGCCGTCTCGATGTTGCGCAGGGCGCTCTTGTCGAACGGGGTCACGATCGCCATGCGCGGCTCGGGGACCGAGAAGGAGGCGAGCTGGTTGATGGGCGTGATGGCGCCGTAGTACTCCGCCACGATCTTGTTGAACATCGCCGGGTGCGCACGACCGGTGCGAATCGCGGCGAAGTCTTCCTTGGCGACGACGACGGCCTTTTCCATCTTCTCCTCGGCCTCGAGGAGGATCTCTTCGGTCACCACGTGCTCCTGCATGTCAGAAATGGATGGTTCAGGCGGACGGGGCCTGCTCAGGCCCGGGTGCCCTGGTCGCTCACGAGCGTGCCGATCTTCTCACCCTTGACGGCTCGCGCGATATTGCCCTCGGCGAGCATCTCGAAGACCAGGATCGGCAGCTTGTTGTCGCGGCACAGCGTGATGGCCGTGGCATCGGCGACCTTGAGGTCGCGCGACAGCACCTCGCTGTACTCCAGCGCGTCGAACTTCACCGCGTCCGGGTTCTTCTTGGGGTCGGAGTCGTAGACCCCGTCGACGCCGTTCTTGCCCATGAGAAGGGCTTCCGCGTCGATTTCCAGGGCGCGCTGGGCGGCCGTGGTGTCGGTGGAGAAGTAGGGCATGCCCATGCCGGCGCCGAAGATGACGACGCGGCCCTTCTCCAGGTGTCGCACGGCGCGGAGCGGGATGTACGGCTCGGCGACCTGGCCCATGGTGATGGCCGTCTGGACGCGGGAGTCGATGCCTTCCTTCTCCAGGAAGTCCTGGAGGGCAAGGCAGTTCATGACCGTGCCGAGCATGCCCATGTAGTCGGACCGGGCCCGGTCCATGCCGCGCTGCTGGAGTTCGGCGCCGCGGAAGAAGTTGCCGCCGCCGATCACCACGGCGATCTCCGCGCCGTCGCGGACCACCGCGGCGATCTCGCGGGCGATGGCGTGGACTACGTCGGGGTCGACGCCCAGTCCTCCGCCACCGGAGAAGGCCTCGCCCGACAGCTTCAGCATGAAGCGGCGGCCCTTCTTGTCCTGGTCGCTCTTGTCGTCGGAAGCGGTGTGGGTGTCCACGCCCTGATTCATGGAGATCTCCTCGTGCACATACGAAGAAGGCCATTGCCGGTGGGTCCTCGCGGTTCCCTCTACGGCAATGGCCTCCTCGTCAGATCTGCGGTCGCCCTGCGCGAACGCGGGCGACTGCTTCAGACCCTACCGGGGTCCGGTGTCCGTCGCGTACGGACGGACTCAGATGCCGACCTTGATGCGCGAGAAGCGCACCAGGGTGACACCGGCCTCGTCCAGAACCTTCTGGACGGACTTCTTGTTGTCCAGGGCGTAGTCCTGGCCGAGCAGCGTGTTGTCGCGGAAGAAGCCGTTGACACGACCCTCGACGATCTTCGGCAGCGCGGCTTCGGGCTTGCCCTCGGCGCGGGTGACCTCTTCGGCCACACGACGCTCGGACTCGACCACGTCGGCCGGCACGTCTTCCTTGGAGAGCCACTTCGGCGCGAACGCGGCGATGTGCTGCGCGACGCCGCGGGCGACCTCGGCGTTCTCCTTGTCCAGCTCGACGAGGACGCCGATCTGGAACGGCAGGTCGGGCATGGTGCGGTGCATGTACGCCGAGACGTAACCGCCGGTGAACTGCGCGAAGCGGTCCAGGACGATCTTCTCGCCGAGGTTGGCGTTGGCCTCGTCCACGAACGCCTGCACGGTCTTGCCGGGCTCGATCTCGGACGCGAGCAGCGCCTCGACGTCGGCCGGAGAGGTCGCGGCGATGTGGGCGGCCAGCTGGTTGGTGACGGCCTGGAACTTCTCGCCCTTGGCGACGAAGTCCGTCTCGCACTTCAGCTCGACGATGACACCGGAGGTGTTGTCGTCGGCGATGACCGAGGCGACGGCACCGTTCTCGGCAGAACGGCCTTCGCGCTTGGCGACGCCCTTCTGACCCTTGATGCGGAGGGCCTCGATGGCCTTGTCGACGTCACCGTCGGACTCGACCAGCGCGTTCTTGCAGTCCATCATGCCGACGCCGGTGAGCTCGCGGAGCTTCTTGACGTCAGCGGCGGTGTAGTTCGCCATGAGTCTGGGATTCTCTCTCGAAGTCGTAGATCTACGGGTGAACGGCGGAGGAGACGCGCTCGTGGCGCGGCTCCCCCGCCGTCATCGTCCGTGCTGCGAGTGCCCGGCGCATGAACGCCGGGCGCTCTCAGTGGGTCAGGCCTGCTCGGCGTCGGCGGCCGGAGCCTCGACGACGGCCTCGGCGACGACCTCGGCCTCGGCCTCGGCGGCCGGAGCAGCCTCAGCTTCGACGGCGGGGGCCTCGACAGCGGCCTCGGCCGGAGCGGCCTCAGCGTCGTCGGCCTTCTTCTCGCCCTCGAGCAGGTCGCGCTCCCACTCGGCGAGCGGCTCGGCGGCGGCCTTCTCGCCCGGCTTCGAGTCGCCAGTGGCGGCACCGGAACGGGCGATGAGGCCCTCGGCGACGGCGTCGGCGATCACGCGGGTGAGCAGGGTGACGGAGCGGATCGCGTCGTCGTTGCCCGGGATCTTGTAGTCGACCTCGTCGGGGTCGCAGTTGGTGTCGAGGATCGCGACGACCGGGATGTGGAGCTTGCGCGCCTCACCGACGGCGATGTGCTCCTTCTTCGTGTCGACGATCCAGACGGCGCTGGGGACCTTCGACATCTCGCGGATACCACCGAGGGTCTTCTCCAGCTTGATCTTCTCGCGAGAGAGGACCAGGAGCTCCTTCTTGGTGAGACCCGAGGCGGCGACGTCCTCGAAGTCGATCGCCTCAAGCTCCTTCAGACGCTGAAGGCGCTTGTAGACGGTGGAGAAGTTGGTGAGCATGCCACCCAGCCACCGCTGGTTGACGTAGGGCATACCAACGCGCGTCGCCTGCTCGGCGATGGCCTCCTGGGCCTGCTTCTTGGTACCGACGAACATGATGGAACCGCCGTGGGCGACGGTCTCCTTCACGAACTCGTAGGCGCGGTCGATGTACGACAGCGACTGCAGCAGGTCGATGATGTAGATGCCGTTGCGCTCCGTGAAGATGAAGCGCTTCATCTTCGGGTTCCAACGGCGGGTCTGGTGACCGAAGTGGACGCCGCTTTCCAGCAGCTCCCGCATCGTTACGACGGCCATGGCCATCTCCTTGTTTTCTCGGTTTGGTTCCTGACGCCCCTGTCGCGCCCTGCCCCCGTAGAGGGGACCGAGAGACGCTGTCACCTGGCCCTGAGGGGCCGGTGCTGGGGCGTGCGAAGTCGACCCGGTGACCCGGATCGCCACAAGAAGTGTACGGGACCCGGTGGTATGCCGGATGACGCGGTTGTCCACAGCTCCCCGCCCGTCCACAGGCCCGGCGGGACCGGTCCCGGGGGCGGAACCCTGACCCCCATGACAAAGCTGCTGCTCACCCTGCTCCTGCCCCTGAGCCTCGCTCTGGGCCTCGCCCCGGGCCCGCCGCGCGCTCCGGACGTCACGGGGGTCACGGGCGGGCGCCCGCTCCCCTCACCACTGACGGTGGTCCGCTGGTGGGACCCGCCCCCGACCCCGTACGCGGCGGGCCACCGCGGGGTGGACCTGGCGGCCCCGGTGGGCGCGGAGGTCCGCGCGCTCGGTCCGGGCCGCGTCCACTTCGCCGGCCAGGTCGCGGGCCGCGGGGTCCTCTCGCTGACCCTGCCGAACGGGCTGCGCACGACGTACGAGCCGGTCCGCCCCCTGGTGGCGGAGGGTGCCGAGGTCACGGCGGGCCAGGTGGTGGCCCTCCTCACGGACGGCCCGCACTGCCCCCGCCCCTGCCTCCACTGGGGCCTCCTCCACGAGGAGACCTACCTCAACCCCCTGACCCTCCTCCCCCACCCAACCCCCCGCCTGCTCCCCCTACTCAGCCGCCCGACACCCAAGACCCGGGTCCTGCCTTTCCAGCCGTCCGGCGCCTGAGGCCTACTTTCAGCCGTCCAGCGCCCGAGGCCCGGGGCCTGCCTTTCAGCCGTCCGGCGTTTGAGGACCGGGGTCTGGGGCGCAGCCCCGGGGGGTGGGGGGGGTGGGGGGGGGCCGGGATCGT
>NZ_JBHVYI010000067.1:0-49958 GCF_042880975.1 Streptomyces sp. NPDC058289 | reverse complement strand
CGCACATCCTGGACAACATCCCGGTTCTGTCGGGCAACCTGTCGAACGGAAGCTGACACCCTCGTCCGCCCCGCAGACCGACCGACCCGGCCGCGGCCGCCCGCACGAGCGCCCCGCGGCCAAGGTCCTCGGTCCGCGGGGCCCCGCGTTCGATCAGCTGGCCGGCGCCATGTCGTAGGTGACCCACATCGTGCGGGTGGCCACCTGGTCGTACTTGGCCCGGGCGCGGTGGTTGTCGTCGGCCGTGATCCAGCGGACCACGCTCCAGCCGCGGTCGGCGGCGATCTCCCGCAAGGCCGTGAGCAGGTGATCGGCGGCGCCGGAACCGCGGTGTGCGGGGTCGACGAACAGATCGTCCAGGTACCCGCCGGTGGTGGCCGACAGGGGACGGGCGAACGGCCGGTAGTGCGCCAGGCCGATCAGCCGGCCGTCCGCGGCCTCGGCGACGAGGGCGCTCACCTCGTGGGCCGGGTCGTTCACCCACCCCCACACGCGTTCGGCGGCCTCCTCGGTCTGTTCGACCCGGTAGAAGTCCGCGTAACCGCGGTACAGGGCGCGCCACTGCGGGAAGTCGGCGTCGCGGACTTCCCGGACGGTGATGGTGGTCGGCATGATGCGCACTTTCGTCGTCGCGAACGGTCTTCGACAAAGGATCATGCCCGGTCCGCCCGGTCCCCGGCATCGCCGGAATGTCGAATCCCGCACTCACCCGGTGACGTGGCGTCCGCCTCCACCTCCGCCTCCGGGAGGCGCCGTGCCGTACTTCTCGAGGGCTCCGCGGGCCGTGGAGCGCAGGGCGTGTGCCGCGTCGATCGCGCCGACCCGCGCGCGGTGCGCGGCCTCCCGCGCGGGGCCGAGCGAGCGCCGGCCGGGGCCGCGCCGGAGCAGTTCCCGGTAGAGGTCGAGATGCCGTTCGGCGATGTGCGCCGGATCGAAGCGGGCCGAGTTCCTCAGCGCGGCTCCGCCCATGCGGCGGCGCAGCTCCTCATCGGCCACCAGCTCGAGCAGGGCGGTGGCGATGCCGTCGGTGTCGCCGGGGCGGACGAGGCGTCCGTCGACCTCGTCCTCGATGATCTCGCGCGGTCCCACCGGGCAGTCCGTGGAGACGACGGGGAGCCCGCAGCGCATCGCCTCGACGATGGTCATGCCGAAGGACTCCCGGTCGGACGTGGAAGCGGCGATGGATCCCTTGGCCCACTCCGGCTCCAACGGGTCGGCATTGCCCATGAGGTGCGCCCGGCCGCTCAGGCCGAGCTCTCCGATCAGGGCGGACAGGCCGGCCCGCTCGTTGCCGGTGGCGTCGCCGCTGCCGAAGATGCGCAGCTCCCAGTCCGGATGGTCGGCGACGACCTGCGCGAAGGCCCGTACGAGCAGGTCGTAGCGCTTCGCCGGAGTGAGCCGGCCCGCCGCCACGACCACCTTGCCGGTGCCGTCGGACGGTTCCACGGAGGCGGCGGGCACGCTGTTCGGTATGGCCTCCACCCTCATCGAAGGCGGCCCGAACCGCCGGTAGGCGTGCGCGTCGGCCTCGGTGACGGTGGTGAGGGCGTCCAGGAGCGGATAGCGGTGCCGTATCTCGTGGCGTACGCGGAAGCCGTGGTTCGACAGCGCGAGGTGTTCCTGTCCGACCCGGACGGCGGCGCGGTGCGCCTGTCGGGCGATGTGCACGTTCAGGCCCGGCCTGGTCCCCACGATCACATCGGCGTCCAGTGTCGACAGGTACCGTCCTACGCGCTCGTCGGTGAGCCGGCTGTACTGCCCGTGCCGGCCGTCCGCGCGGGGGAAGATCCCGGCGGGCAGCGCGTGACGCGGGTCCTCACCGTCGTAGTCCGGGGAGTCCGGACGCAGATCGACCAGGGGCGTCAGGCTCACCCCGGGAGGCGCGCCCATGACCGGCACGCCACGGTTGCGAAGAACCGAGATGATCTCCACGTCGTGGTGTTCCGCGAGCGCCGCGGCCAGGTTGAACGTCGACCGGATCGTGCCTCCGATGCCGTAGGCGTTGTGGAGCAGGAAGGAAATACGCATGCGGCGCCGGGCCTTTCGGTGACGGAGGCGGATCGGGCGACGAGCACGGGGTCGGGGTCCGGGGGCCGGGGGTGGGCCGCGGGTGGGCCGCGGGTGGGCCGCGGGTGGGCCGCGGGTGGGCCGCGGGTGGGCGGCCGTACTGCGGGTCGTGCCCCACTGTGCGCAGATCATGCTTAACCGTTCCTGAAGGCCTGTTCGCACTGGTCAGGGGCTCCTGGATGGCATGCTGACATCGTGGACATTTTGCTGGTGGAGGACGATCCGGTCATCGCGGCCGCGGTGCGGGAGGGTCTGGAGGGCGAGGGGTACGCGGTCACCCTCACGTCGGACGGCCTGTCCGCGGTCGAGCTCGGCGCCACGGGCGAGTTCGCCGCGATCGTCCTGGACGTCATGCTCCCCTCCTTGAACGGGTTCGCCGTGTGCGGGCGGCTCAGAGCCCTGGGCGTAGGCACCCCGGTGCTGATGCTGACCGCCAGGGACGGAGAGCTCGACCAGGCGCACGGCCTGGACATCGGCGCGGACGACTACCTGACGAAGCCGTTCTCCCTGCTCGTCCTCACGGCGCACCTGCGCGCACTGATCCGGCGCAGTGCCCGCGAGGCCGCGGGGTCCGGAGCGCAGGACGTGCTGCGGGCCGGTGACCTGTGGCTCGACCCGCAAGCGCGGACCTGTGGGCGCGGCGGTGAGCGCATCGAGGTCACCGGCCAGGAGTTCGCGGTACTGGAGTGCCTGATGCGCGAGCCCGGCCGGGTGCTGTCGAAGGAGACCATCCTCGGCGAGGCGTGGGACATCGCCTACCGGGGCTCCGCGAGCATCGTGGAGGTCTACGTGAGCCTCCTGCGCCGCAAGATCGACCAGCCCTACGGAACCCGGAGCATCGTGACCGTCAGGGGACACGGCTACCGGCTGGACGAAGCACGTGCCTGACGCCGCTCCCCGCAACCCCGCACGGATGTCCGCGTGGTGGCTGCGCCTGTCCACCCGGGCCCGTACGGCTCTTGCCGCGGGTACGGCCGCCCTGGTCCTCTCCGGCGCCGGCGCGTGGTGGCTGCACCACCACGTGTACACCACCGAGATGGACGCGGCACGGGGCCTCGCCCTGGGCCAGTCCCGCGCCACCGCCCTGGAGTTCGCCGGTGTCCAGGCCAGGGACCGGGAGGCCATCGGCGACATCCTCGCCGATTCGCCGGTCCTGATCATCGGCCCGGACGGCCCCTTCGCGTCCTGGCTCACCCGGGCGTTCCCCGAGGCCGTGAAGGAGCTCCCGCCCGCGCCCGCATCGGCGCGGCCCGCATGGGCGACCGTCCGGTCGGTCCGCTTCGGCGACCCGGCCCCCTCCTGCCGGCAGGACCCCTCCCACACCTCCACCGGGCAGCCCGTCCCCGGCTGCCTCTCCCAGGCCGCGGACCTGGCGCGGCAGACCGTCGACATGGCCGGCACCACCATCGAAGTCCGCTCCCCCGCCGCCCCCGGTCCGTCGGCGCCACCGGCCGGGCGCTACACCGTCTACGTCGCCATCACCCGCTCGGAGGCGGTCCGGGCCGCCGACGCTCTCGTCCCGGCCCTGGCCGGCGCGGTCCCGCTGGCCGCGCTGCTCGTCGCCCTCGCCGCCTGGGTGGCGACCACCCGCGCCCTGCGGCCCGTCGAGGCCATCCGTAGCCGCCTCGCCACCGTCGACCAGCCGGACTCCGGCACCCGCGTCCCCGTGCCCGTGGCCGAGGACGAGATCACCCGGCTCGCCCGCACGACGAACCACACCCTCGACGTCCTCGACGCCCACGCCCGCCGCCAACAGCGCTTCATCGCCGACGCGGCCCACGAACTGCGCAGCCCGGTCACGGGCCTGCGCACCGTCCTCGAGGTCGCCGTGGCCCATCCCGGGCGGCCCGCCGCCTTGGGCGACGCCCTTCAGGCCACGACGAGACTGCAGTACCTCGTCGACGACCTGCTGACCCTCGCCCGACTGGACAACGCCCCCGAGGCAGGGCCGGACCGGGCACCGGTGAACTTCACCGAGCTCGTCCGGGAACTCCTCATCGAACTGCCCCACACCCGGCCCGGAGCCACCGCGGACCTCACCCTCGATGCCCCGGCGGAGCCCGTCACCCTGCACGGTGATCGTGACCAACTGCGGCGCCTGCTGCGCAACCTCCTGGACAACGCGGCCCGCCACGCCGACACCCGGGTCACCGTGACGATCGCCGCACGGCCCGGATGGGTGGAGTGCACCGTCCACAACGACGGCGCCCCGATCGCCGAAAGCGACCGCGAACGCGTCTTCGACCGCTTCACGCGCCTGGACGAAGCACGCACCCGTGACACCGGTGGCAGCGGCCTCGGCCTCGCCATCGCCCGGGACCTCGCCCGCCACCACCGGGGAACCCTCGCCGTCGCCCCGGCCGACCGGGGAGCGGCGTTCCTCCTGCGACTGCCCCGGTAGCGGGGCGTCCCGGGGCCGTCGGCTCTCAGTTGTCGGCCATGTAGTCGGCGACGAGTTCCGCGAAGGCCTCCGGGGTGAGGACCGTGACGCCCAGCTCCGTGGCCTTGACGGCCTTGGAGCTCGGCTTCCCGCTCGCGGACGGAGCGCAGACCAGGTGGGTGGTCTTGGAGTTGACGCTACTGCCCGCCGTGCCGCCGGCCTTCTCGATCAGCGCGTTCACCTCCGAACGGCCCGCGCCCGCCAGCGGGCCGCTCATCTTGCCGGTGACGACGACGGTCTTGCCGGCCAGTGGGCCCTCACGCGTCGCTTCGGGCTGCTGCGGCTCCTGCATGTTCACCCCGGCCGCCACCAGCTTGTCGATGACGGCGGCCAGGGAGGCGACCTGTTCGACGATGACCGGGGCCTTCTCCCCGCCGATGCCGTCGACCTCCTGCATCCGTTCGGCGTCGGCCTGGCGGATGGCGTCCATGGTGCCGAAGTAGGCGGCGATGCGACGGGACATGCTGCGCCCGGTGCCGAGGACGCCCAGCGAGCAGAAGATGCGGCTGAGCGGCCTGGACTTGGCGACCGCGATCTGTTCGGCCAGCTTCGCCCCCCGCTTGGCGCTCCCGGAGGCGGTGGTGAGCTGCTCCTCGGTGAGGGTGAACAGGTCGGCGACGTCGGTCACGTCACCCGACTCGATCAGGGCCCTGACGTACGTCTTGCCCAGGCCGTCGATGTCGAGCATGTCGCGACCGGCGGCGTACTCGATGAGCGCGGGCAGCGCGCACGCCGTTCCCTTCGCGCAGCGCCAGCGCTCCTGGTCCTTGTTGATCTCTCCGCCGCACTGCGGGCAGACCGTGGGCAGCGGCACCTCGCGCGCGCCGTCCGGGCGCAGGCTCGTGACGGCGGCCTGGACGCGCGGGATGATGTCGCCCGCCTTGTACACCGTCACGGTGTCCCCGAGGTGGAGGGCGCGGCGGCGGATGTCGGCGGGGTTGTGGAGGGTGGCCCGGGTGACCGTGGATCCGTCGATGTCCACCGGGTCGAGGATCGCCGTCGGGGCGAGCACGCCGGTACGGCCCACTTCCCAGACCACGTCCCTGAGCACGGTCTGCCGCTCGACGGCCGGCAGCTTGAAGGCGATCGCCCAGTACGGGAATCTGCTCCCGAACCCGGCTTCGGCCTGCTCGGCCGCGTCGTTCGCCTTGATCACGACCCCGTCGATGCCGAACGGCAGTCCGGGGCGCAGCGCGGCGATCTCGTCGACCTTCTGCTGTGCCTCGGCGAGGGTGGCGACGACGTGCAGACCGGCGGGCGTGTCGGCCGTGGTCCCCACGCCCGCGCGGGCCACGGCGGCCAGGGCCTCGGCGTGCGTGGCTCCGGAGGGTGCGAGGGCGACACCGTCGAGCTCGACCGCTCCGTACGCCCAGAACGTCATCGCCAGTCGGTACGGCCGGTCCTTCGCCCGCAGGGTGCCGGCGGTGCCGTTGCGCGGGTTCGCGAAGACCTGCGCGCCATGGGCGGTGCGGACTTCGTTCGCGGTCTCGAACTGCTTCTGGGTGAAGAGGACTTCGCCGCGCACCTCGAAGGTGGCGGGGAGCGGCAGCCGCTCGGGCAGGCCCTCTATGGTGCCGATGACGTGGCTGACGTCCTCGCCGTGCGTACCGTCGCCGCGGGTGATGATCTGCTCCAGGCGTCCGTCACGGTACCGCGCGGCCACGGCGGCGCCGTCCATCTTCGGCTCGACGGTGAACCCGCCCGCGGGCTCGTGGCCCAGGCGGCGCTGGAGCGAGGCTCCCCAGGCGACCAGTCCGTCCGCGTCGAAGACGTTGTCGAGGCTGAGCAGCCGGGTGGTGTGCGCGATGTCGCCGACGGGGGCGGCCCCGTCCCCCACCAGGCCGGTCGGGGAATCTTGGGCGACCTCGTCCGGGTGCTCCGCCTCCCAGGCGAGCACGGACTGCCGCAGGCGGTCGTACGCGGCGTCGTCGAGCAGACCGCTCTCGCCCCCGTAGTACGCCCGGGACGCCTCGCGCAACTGCTGGAGGGCGGCGGCGTAGTCGGGGCGGCTGGACAGGCTGAACGGCGCCTCATCGGCGGAAAGGATCGTCATGGAAGGATCTTCTCCCGGGGCACTGACAACGCCCGTCGGCGCCGGGTTCACGCGGGACGGGTGCGGGGTCGTGGCGATCTCGGTGCCGAGCCTTGACAGCCGTTGATTAATTCGGCTTCTATTCAAATTAATTGACGGCCTGCCGCCCTGACGCCCCGTCGCGAGCAGGCGCGCAAACCCCCACGACCACGCACCACTCGCCACCCCGGGCCCCTCGTCCGCCGCCCCCACGCCCAGCGGACGGCCCGGGCAAGAGAGGAGTACCCGTGTCAGCCCCTTCCGGGACGAGGACCGCCATCGCGCTCGCCGCCACGGCCGCGGTCCTGTTCGGCACCCTGGCCACCGCTCCGGCGTCGGCCCGGTCGACCCAGTCCCCCACAGCCACGTACACCGTCTCCATCGGTGCGAAGGGCTCCTGGACCCACCCCGACGACACCCCCGCCGCCACGTACATCGACAAGAACGGCGCGTTCTACTACCAGTCGGCCCACGCCCTGTACGCGGCGAACGATCCCCGCAAGTGGACCTTCTACACCGGCAAGGACTTCGACTCCGCCACCCGCTCCGCCTCGCTGAGCACCGCGGTCAATCCGGCGAACGGCAACGACCGCAACGACGACACCACTTGGCGGTGCAACAACAGCCCGACCGGTCGCGAGGCCACGTACGCCCCGGACACCTCCCACTACGCGCAGAAGAACTACTGCGACCTGATGGGCGTTTGGGTGGATCCCGACACCGGCGACTGGTACGGGCTGGTCCACAACGAGTTCACCCCGCGCCCCTTCGGCGACGGCCTGCACTACGACGCGATCGACTACGCCGTGTCCAAGGACCAGGGCAGGACGTGGGCCATCAAGGACCACGTGCTCACCTCGCCCTACAGCACCCTTCGGGGCGACACCGCGGCCTTCCCGCACGAGACGTACCACTACGGGAACGGTGACGCCCGCCTGTTCGTGGACACCGCATCCGGCTACTTCTACGTCTACTACAACTCCCGCGTCATCCCGAAGGGCGGCGTCCCCGGTTCGTGGACCGCGGGCAGTCGGGCGCACGTGGCCCGCGCCCCCATGTCCGGGAAGATGGCGCCCGGTTCGTGGCAGAAGTGGTACGACGGCTCGTGGTCCCAGCCCGGAACGGGCGGCCTGGAAAGCAACATGGAGCCCGTCGACGCCACCCACACCACCGGGTACACCCCCGTGGCGAAGGATTACGACCCGTCGAATCCCGGCAACGTCCAGGAACAACAGGCCGCAGGCGAACTGCCCGCCAAGTCAGACCTGTTGACCATGAACATCGCCTACAACGCCTACCTGGGCGTGTACGTGGGCCAGCCCGAGGCGGTCAACCAGGACGGCAGCGAGCCGCAGCGCTTCTACGTCACCGACAACCTCGCCACCCAGAAGTGGCGCCTCGCCGGCGACTCCGGCGCGTACCGCACCGGCTCCTGGTACCGCTGGGTCCTGGACGCGGTGAACAAGACGGGCTCCACCATCGTCGGCAAGAAGTTCCGGTCGTACTGTTCGTTCTTCTGCTCCGGGGGCGCCGACGGCGAGTACTACGACACCGTGATCGACACGAACGCCCCTGCCGCGGTCATCGATCCGAGCACGTCCTACACGATCGCCGGCGGCACCGGCCGCCACCTCGCCCAGGTCCAGGGCAGTACGGCGACCACGTCCCTCCCCTCCGCCGGCGGGTCGGCCCTCAGCAAGTGGGTGTTCACCCCCAACGGCGACGGCTCCTACCGCATCGCCAACGCCTCCACCCGCCAACTCCTCGGCGTGGACTCGAAGGCGAACGCGGGGCGCGCCTGGGCGGCCAAGCCCACCGCGACGAAGGCACCGCAGAGCGGGCCCACCGTGGGGCAGCAGTGGTTCGTCATCCCGAACTCCACGGCCGACGGCAAGCCCACCGGCACCCATCGGCTCGTGAACCGCTACAGCGGACTCGTGATCGGCCTCTCGGGCACGCCCGGCCGCCTCGCCGAGACCACTCCCACCCGCGCCTGGACCGACACCACCGGCAGCCCGGTCGGTGGCGCCCGCACCTCCGCGGAACAGACCCTCACGCTCACGGCGGCCGCCTTTTGACGGCGCAGCTTAACCGCGCAGCCGTGATCGAAACCCCGGTCTGCCGACGAAGACGTCACATTCAAGTGGAAAATATGAGACAAGGCAAAGACGTTATCTGCTCGTTATGAAATCGAGGGTGGGGTAGAAATGTCAGCATTCTTCGGGTGAAACCGGGCGCATTGCCGGCACTTTCACGACCCCGGGGAGGCGTTGCCATATATCACGGGCAACGCCCTCCCCGTAACCCCTTAGGGCCGTGCAATCTGCTCCAACCCTAGGTAGCTTCGGCCCGCATGACTGCTCATGCAGAACTGGCCCATTACCGGAAGACACCGCCGACCGCCTCGTCCACCCCGACCGCCCCGTCGACCCCGTCGACGCGCATCGACCGCCCCCGCCCCGGTGACGGCCGTCTGCTGTGGCGCCTCGCCCGCGACTCCGGGACGCTGGACCTCAACTCGGCCTACAGCTATCTCCTCTGGTGCCGTGACTTCGCCGGCACCTCCGCGGTGGCCCGCGACGCGTCCGGTCGCGCCGTCGGATTCGTCAGCGGATACCTGCGGCCCGAGAGCCCCGGCACCCTGCTCGTCTGGCAGATCGCCGTCGACGAGTCCGTCCGGGGCCTGGGCATCGCCGGGGCCCTGCTCGACGACCTGTCCGCCCGCGTGGCGGCAGAACACGGCCTGAGCTCGCTCGAGACCACCATCTCCCCCGGCAACCTCGCGTCGGAGCGACTGTTCGCCTCGTACGCCGCACGGCACGGCGCCACGCTCACGCGCGAAGTGCTGTTCGCCCCGGAGGAGTTTCCGGACCGCGGGTACGCCCCGGAGGTCCTGCACCGCATCGGGCCGCTCCACTTCTGATCCCGGCCCGCACGCCCGTACCGAATCACACGCACCCAACACCCCCACGCTCATTGGAGAGTTCCCTTGACCATGACCGAGCCGGTCCTGTCCGTCTTCGAGACCCTGGAGTCCGAGGTGCGCAGCTACTGCCGCGCCTGGCCCGTCGTCTTCGAGCGCGCCACGGGAAGCCGGCTGTACGACGAACACGGCAGCGGATACCTGGACTTCTTCGCGGGCGCCGGGTCCCTGAACTACGGGCACAACAACCCCGTCCTGAAGCGGGCCCTGCTCGACTACCTGGAGCGGGACGGCATCACGCACGGGCTCGACATGGCGACGACCGCCAAGCGGGCCTTCCTCGAGACCTTCCGGTCCCACGTCCTCGAACCCCGCGCACTGAACTACAAGGTGATGTTCCCGGGGCCCACCGGGACCAACGCCGTCGAAGCGGCGCTCAAGCTGGCGCGCAAGGCCAAGGGCCGCGAGTCGGTCGTGTCCTTCACCAACGCTTTCCACGGCATGTCGCTCGGCTCCCTCGCCGTCACGGGCAACGCCTTCAAACGGGCCGGCGCCGGCGTCCCCCTGGTCCACGGCACCCCGATGCCCTTCGACAACTACCTCGGGGGCAGGGTCCCCGACTTCCTCTGGTTCGAGCGCCTGTTGGAGGACCAGGGATCCGGCCTCAACCACCCGGCGGCGGTCATCGTCGAGACGATCCAGGGCGAAGGCGGGATCAACGTGGCGCGCGCGGAGTGGCTCCGCGCGCTCGCGGACCTGTGCCGGCGTCGCGACATGCTGCTGATCGTCGACGACATCCAGATGGGCTGCGGCCGGACCGGCGAGTTCTTCTCCTTCGAGGAGGCGGGCATCACGCCCGACATCGTCACGCTGTCGAAGTCCATCAGCGGCTACGGACTCCCCATGTCCCTGTGCCTGTTCAAGCCCGAGCTGGACCTGTGGGAGCCGGGCGAGCACAACGGCACCTTCCGCGGCAACAATCCGGCCTTCGTCACCGCGACGGCCGCCCTGGAGACCTACTGGGCCGACGGCGTCCTGCGCGAGCGGACCCTCGCCCAGGGCAAGCACATCGAAGGCGCGCTGCGCGAGCTGTGCGCCGAGCACGTCCGGCTGGGCGCCACGTACCGCGGCCGCGGACTGGTCTGGGGCGTCGAGTTCGCCCACAAGGAGCGCGCGGCGGCGGTGAGCCGGAGGGCTTTCGAGCACGGTCTCCTCATCGAGACCTCGGGCCCCGAGGGCGAGGTCGTGAAGCTGCTCCCGCCGCTCACCGTCACCGCCGACGAACTCGACGAGGGCCTCGACATCCTCGCCCGCTCGGTCCGCGAAACCGCCTGACCGGCGCCCCGCCACACACCACGAAGGGCACCATCATGATCGTCCGCTCGTTCCGGGACCTCGAGGGAACCGACCGCCACGTCAGGGCGGCATCCGGCACGTGGGAGAGCAAGCGCATCGTCCTGGCCAAGGAACGCGTCGGCTTCTCCCTGCACGAGACCGTCCTGTACGCCGGCACCGAGACGTCCATGTGGTACGCGAACCACGTGGAGGCCGTGGTCTGCACGGAAGGAGAGGCCGAACTCACGGACGAGGAGACGGGCCTGACCTACACGATCACGCCGGGAACCATGTACCTCCTGGACGGCCACGAACGGCACACCCTGCGCGTGAAGCAGGAGTTCCGCTGTCTCTGCGTCTTCAACCCGCCCGTCACCGGCCGGGAGGACCACGACGAGAACGGCGTGTACCCGCTGCTCACCGAGCCCGATCACGGCTGAGTCGCGGAAACGCACGGAGAGCAAAGCACAGAGAGGAGAGGCAGGCACCACCATGACCTACGCATCCACCCGCACGGCGAAGGACCTGTATCCGACCCGGGGCTCCGAGGAGGTGCTCACCGGCCGCGTGGACCCCGTCGTTTGGTCCGAGCCCGGCACACCGGGCCCGATATGGGCCCACGAGCTGGAGAGTTACGAGCGCGACGGCTTCCTGCCCGTCGACGAACTCATCACGCCCGACGAGACGGACGTCTACCGGGCCGAGATGGACCGACTGCTCCGTGACCCCTCGACGCTGGCCGACGACCGTTCCATCGTGGAGCCGAAGTCCCGGGAAGTGCGCTCCGTTTTCGAAGTCCACCGGATCAGCGAGGTGTTCGCGGCCCTCGCCTCCGATCCGCGCGTCGTGGGGCGCGCGCGACAGATCCTGGGCTCCGACGTGTACGTGCACCAGTCCCGGATCAACGTGAAGCCCGGTTTCGGAGCCAGCGGCTTCTACTGGCACTCCGATTTCGAGACCTGGCACGCCGAGGACGGCCTGCCGCACATGCGCACCGTATCGGTGTCCATCGCCCTGACGCCCAACTACACGACCAATGGCGGCCTGATGATCATGCCTGGCTCCCACCGGAGCTTCCTGGGCTGTGCCGGCGCGACGCCGAAGGACAACTACAAGAAGTCCCTCCAGATGCAGGATGCGGGCACCCCGTCGGACGAGGCACTGACCAAGTTCGCCTCGGCCTGCGGCATCAAGGTCTTCACCGGCAAGGCGGGCTCGGCCACCTGGTTCGACTGCAACGCGATGCACGGCTCGGGTGACAACATCACGCCCTACCCGCGCAGCAACGTGTTCCTCGTCTTCAACAGCGTCGAGAACCGCCCCGAGAAGCCCTTCGCCGCCCCGGTGCGCCGCCCCAAGTACATCGCTTCACAGGACTTCACCCCGGTGCGCTGACGCGCCCGGCCGACCCGACCCGACCCGGCACCACCCGACCCGGCACCTGCCCGGTCGGGTGGTGCCGGGCGTTCGCGGTGGCGTGGCGAGCGCGATCCGGCGGGCGAATTGAGAGGCCCGGCTCCGGTTACTCGCGAGGAAACCCAGCCTTTGGCTATGGTGAGCGCCTTCCGATCGAAATCCCTTCGGATCCAATGATCAATCCTTGATCCGATCCACCGATCGAAGGACGTCCTGCCAACTCAGGACACATGTACTTGCAGAGCGACGTGCTGTCGGCAACACCGCCCGGCGTCGGCTCCGTGCGAGCCGGCCTGCCCTCGCCCTGTCATCCAGGGCTGGAGAGCGGCGGTTTTCTCATTCACCTACCTCGTGAAGGCAAGGCAGAGATGGCAAGAATGCCCCGACAGCCCTCCCGGCAGTCCTCCTCCCGGCAGCCCTCCCCACATCGCTCCTCCCGGCAGAAGCCCCACCCCGTCGACGAGCTGCTCCCGATCCCCAGGCTCGCCCTGTACGGCTTCCAGCACGTGCTCGCGTTCTACGCCGCGGCCGTCATCGTCCCGGTCCTCCTCGGCAACGCCCTGGGCCTCACCCGCCAGGAGCTCGTCCACCTCATCAACGCGGACCTCCTGACCTGCGGCGTGGCCTCGATCATCCAGGCCCTCGGGGTCTGGAAGGTCGGCGCCCGGCTGCCGTTGGTCCAAGGCGTGACCTTCACGGCGGTCTCCCCCATGATCGCCATCGGCACGGGGGCGGGCGGCGGTACCGCCGGGCTCCTCGTCGTCTACGGAGCGGTGATCACGGCGGGCACGGCCACCTTCCTGTTCGCCCCGCTCTTCAGCAAGCTGGTGAAGTACTTCCCACCGGTCGTCATCGGCACCATCCTCACCATCATCGGCATCACCCTGATACCCGTGGCCCTCCAGGACGCGGCCGGCGGCGCGCACCTCATCGGAACACCCGACTACGGGGCCCCGAAGAACCTCGCGTACGCACTGGGCACCCTGCTCTTCATCCTGGTCCTGGTCCGGGTCGGCAAGCCGCTCCTCAGCAGCCTGGCCGTGCTGCTCGGGCTAGTGGCCGGCACGACGGTCGCGTGGCTCTTCGGAGACGTGGATTTCGGTGTGGTGGAGCAGGCGGACTGGTTCGGGGTCACCACGCCGTTCCACTACGGCATGCCCCGGTTCGAACTGTTCCCGATCATCGCGATGCTCGTCGTCATGCTGATCACGATGGTGGAGACCACCGGGGACGTCTACGCCATCGGGGAGATCACCCGCAAGAAGGTCGACGCCGACACGGTCGCGCGGGCCCTGCGCGCCGACGGCGTGGCGACGGTGCTGGGCGGCGTCCTCAATTCGTTCCCGTACGTGGCGTTCGCGGAGAACATCGGCCTCGTCCGCATGTCCAGGATCATGAGCCGCTACGTGGTGGTGGCGGCCGGCGTGTTCATGATCGCCCTCGGCCTGCTGCCGAAGGCCGGCAGCCTCGTCGCCTCGATCCCCCACCCGGTACTGGGCGGGGCGGCGGTCTCCATGTTCGGCATCGTCGCCGCGGTCGGCGTCCAGATCCTGGGCAAGGCGGATCTGCGCGAGGAGCGCAACACCCTGATCCTGGCGGTCAGTCTCGGCGCCGCACTGCTCCCGACCACGGTCGCGCCGTTCTTCGACCGGATGCCGGACAGCGTCCGGGCCGTACTCGACAGCGGGATCACCCTGGGCGCCCTCACGGCCATCGCCCTGAACCTGATCTTCAACGTCTTCACCAGCCGCAGCACGATGGACATCGACTGGGACGACATGGAGGACGGCGCCGGCGCCCGACCGGGCACAGGAGCACTCGCCCACTGACCTGGGTGGCCGGCTGACTGAACTGACCACGGCAGCAAGGCCGGAGCGGATTCCCCCGTCCGGCCTTGCTGCCGCGGCGCGCGAGCGCCGCCGTGCTCCGCCTCAGTCATCCACCCCGAGGTACGGCGCGGCCTCGCCCTCTTCGCCGATCAACTCCCAGAACCGGTCGGCCAGACGGCGCAGGTACGCCGCACGCTCCGCCGCGATCTCCTTGAGCCTGGAGTCGTCATTGCGGGCCACGAGGTTGCCCATGTACCGCTCGGAGAACTCGGAGAACTCCCCGTGCATCGTTCGCAGCGCATCGCCCACGCTCGTCGCGTCCACAGCGACGATCTCCACCACCGGATCGACATGAACCTTCCACCGCCCCGCGATGGCCGACCGCAGATGGTCCTCCAACTCGCCGTCCCGGCCCACGATCCCGGTCAGCTTGCGCAAGGACAGCCCCAAGGCCTCCACCAGAACCCGCGTCTGCCGGGCATCACCATGCCACTGGCGTGCCGACTCGGCCGCACGGTACTCGGACGGGTCCATGCCCAGGCGGTACGCCAGCCCCTCCACACCGAGCCGGCGGGCCAGCCGGAACTCGACGAGCGTCCTCGGCCCGGTACCCATGAGGGTGACCGTGTCGCACCACAACACATCGGCCAGCACGAAGAGGTGCTGGTCGGAGGGCACGTGGGAGCCCCGCTCCCACGCCAGGACCAGCTCGGGGTCGACCGGGGTGCCGCAGGACGCCATGGCGGCGGCCACCTGGGTCACGGTCAGACCCATGCGGGCTCGCGCGGATCTGGCCTCGGCAGGGGAAAACGGAGCGCTGTACACGTACAAGACACCTCGCAACACCCCTCGGACGCTCCGCGCACGAGGGGAAACGGAATGATGGACGAACACCAAGCGCGGGCACACTAACAGACGTTAGGAAGGTTGAAACCACCCCATCCCGTTCAATTCAAAGGCCACATGGGGCTTCAAGGAGACGATCCCGGCGTGACCGTGTCCTTCACTCGGACGCCACCGCGGAGAACGGACTGTCGGCCGACACGGCCGGCAGGTCGGCCGGGTCCCGGTAGGCAGCGGCGACATATCGCCTGGTCAGTGGCCGAGGGCCCGCTTGAGTTCGGCCTTGTCCATCTTGGAACGGCCCTCGATGTTCCGCTGCTTCGCCTCGTTGTACAGCTGCTCCTTCGTGGGACCCTGCGAGCCGCTGTGAGAGCGCAGGCCGCCCCGCCTCGAGGAAGACATGTCGTGCGTCGAGGACCGGCTCGCGGTCTTCGACTCGCCGGAACGCGCGCGTTCCTTGTTGACCGTGCGGGCCGCGATCTCCTTCGCCCGCTTCGTGCTCTCACCGCGCTGCTCGGCGCTCTCCTTGATGTGCTCGTACTGCCGTTCGCGCTTGGGACTTGAACCGCGAGGCATGGCCGCTCCTCGTTTCGCGTCGGTCCCGTGGCGGATCCACCGGACCCGCACGGCGCCTGCCCCCACGCGTGCGACTCACACCAGGAACGCCTCGACGCCTCGACGCCTCGAAAAGACGACCCGGGCGCGTCGAAGTCGCGACGGCCCCGCTCCGGAACCGGTGGATGCATCCGTGTGCCGGGCTCCTGAGCGGGAAGGCGCCGGACGGGCCGACGGACCGGCCGAGAACGAGCAAGGAGCAAGGAGCAGGGCCATGGAACACCGCCGATCGGGCACCTCCCCCAAGAAACGCAGCGCACCGGACCCCCACCGCCTGCTGGGCATCTACCTCAATGACCACCTCACCGGGGCGGGGGCTGGTCTGGCCCTCGTCAAGCGGACGGCGCGTGCCCACCGCGACACCGACGCGGGGCCGCGCTTGGCCGCCCTCGCCGAGGAAGTCGCCGAGGACCGCGACAGCCTGCGCGAGGTCATGTTGGCTCTCGACGTTCCCGCGAACAATCTCCGCATGCTCATGGGCGCCGCCGTGGCCCAGGCGGGGCGGCTGAAGCCGAACGGCAGGCTGCTCTCCCGCTCGCCCCTGAGCGACGTCCTCGAGCTGGAGGCGATCAGGCTCGGTGTCGAGGGCAAGAAGGAACTCTGGCGGGCCCTGCACACGCTGGCCCGCTCGAACCCCTTGCTGGACGCGGAGGCCATGGGCCGGCTGCTGGCACGTGCGGAACGCCAGGCCGACACCGTGGAGGCGCTGCGGCTGAAAGCCGTGGGTCGTGCCCTGCGCGGCGCACCCGGGGCGGCACCGGCCCCTCCGCGCCACAGCGCCGGGCGGACGCCGAAGGCGGGGTGGGCGTCATGACGGCCGTGGTGACCGGGAGCGACGGGCAAGGCGGGGCACCAGCGTGATCCACGCGCCGGCCGGCGATCCGGCCGTGTCCCCCACCTGAGGGATGTTGCCCGCCGCCGGCCCGGCCACCGGGTAGTCGGGCTGCGCCAGGCCCCGCTGGGGCTCCTGGGCGCGGTGCTCAGGCTGCCGCTGCTCGACGCCGACGAGGACTTCAGCGGGTGGCGCCGAAGTCCTGTGTCCAGTACTGGCCGGGCTGCGCGAGGCCGATGCCGATCTCCTTGAGGTCGCAGTCGAGGATGTTCCGCTTGTGCCCCGGGCTGTTCATCCAGCCCTCCATGACCTTGGCGGCGGTGTCGTAGCCGTACGCGACGTTCTCGGCGTACGTACTCCACTGGTACCCGGCGCGAGTGATCCGCCGGCCCGGGTCGGATCCGTCGGAACCGGTGTGGGACATGTTGGAGTGGGCGGCCATGTCCTCGCTGTGGTCCTGCGCGGCCTTCGCGAGCTTCGCGTTCACGGTCAGTACGGGGCAGCCGACCGCGGCGCGCTCCTTGTTGACGAGCGCGAGGACCTCGGCCAGGGCGCCGGAGGGTGCCGCGGAGTCCGAGGTCCCGGGGGTTCCGGCAGGCTCGGCGGGCGGCTCCACCGGCTGCTGCGGCTCGATCTGCGCGGGAGGCGCGCTCTCGATGACCGGCTCCTCGACGGGCGGCTCGACGACCGGCTGTGCGGGCGGCCGGACGACCGAGTCCTCGACGATCTCGGCGGGGGCGTCGGCCTGAACCGGGGCCTCCGCGGGCTGCTGCGCGCCGGGGTCGCCGTACCAGGGACGGCGGTCCTGCTCGGCCGCTACGGGCCGCATCGGATCGGTTGCCTGCGGGTCGAGGCAGGCCATGGCCGTGGTGGGTACGGCCACGAGGGCCAGTGCCCCGACGGCGATGGCTATCTTCCTGTGGTGCGTCTTCTTACGGTGCTTCTTCATGCGGGACCTCACTCGGTGATCGCGAAGCTCCCGGCGCCGGACCGCGAAGGCGCCGGAGGAATCGCCATTCTTAGAAGCCCTCCCGCGACCTGGCAAGGGGCCGCTGCTCAGCCGCGAGGGAGGTTCGGGACAGTGCTTGAAACAGCCGGAAGATCGTGCATCCCCCTTTCGCGGCGGCTCCGGCAGCAGCCTGGCCTGCCGCCAGAATCCATCCCCGTCAGCCCTGTTGGAGCCGGAGAGAAAGGAGCGTCAGATTCCGTTTATGCCGGAGTACGGCATGTCTACGCCAAACAGGGACATACGCGGAAATGTGCCGAGGCAATGGATCTCCACGGAGGCCCACAGGTCGACCTGCCGGTCGTGACGCATGTCACGACCCGAAGGAGGAACCGGACGGCGACGGCGTCCCCGTCAGTGCGCCACGCCCGCCGAGCAGGTCAGGCCGAGGGCCGAGAGGGGCGACGGGAAAAGGATCTCCGTATTGCAACCCTCGCGCCCCGAAGAACGCGCCGTCCACTCGGACGCCGGTAGATCAAGCGGACCACTGCACATGCACAGAGTGGGACGGCGTGGTGGGATCGGCCGAGTGAAGGATCCCTTTGGCTGTGACGAGCCGGCCCTCCTGGCGCATTCCGGGACCACCGACCGTGCGGCAGCGCGCCGCTTTGTCGCCTCACGGGCCGCCGGCGCGAGTGAGCTGGCGCTTCTGCTGGACGTGCTCGGGCTGCTGCCCGAGACCGACCCGCATCCTGCGCGGCACGCGCAGCGGCACAGCCCGCCCTGACGCGTAAGGCAGTGGTCCGGGGCCGAGCCGGGCGGGCGACGCAACGGGCTGTGGACGGATGCGGTCAGGCGCTCGGCGGGGCGCCCTCAGGTTCGTGGTTGCGCTTCGACCAGGAACCGGTGGTCGTGCACCGTTAATCCGCCTGTGGCACTGAGGTGCCGGTCGAGTCGGCGTAGCGCCGGTTCGTGCTCGGAAGGCTCGAAACCGGGGAACTGCCAGGGGATGGCGCGTACCTGAAACACCACCGCCCCGATGTCATGGAAGGTGTAGGGGATCATCTCCTCTCGCGCCGTGGTCACGTGAAGGCCTGCGCCTTCCAGTGCCCGTACGGCGACATCCAGGGTCCACGTGCCAAGGTTGCCCGGTGCGGGGATACCGAGTGCTTCGTTCAGTTCCAACTGGTTGCGGCTGCCCACCTGTTGGGTGAGGAACCGGCCACCCGGCGCGAGTGCCGTGCAGATGCTTGTCGCATCCAGCGATCCGTGGCGGTTGAGGATCACGTCGAAGGGGCCGGGCGGCAGATTCGAGCCCGATGCCTGGTGGACCTCTACCCCCAGCGGGGCGAGGCGTTGCCGCGCCAGGGGGAGGTTGGGCGCCCAATTCTCGGTGGCCGCGCACTGCGGAGGCAACGGGGCCAGCGAGGCGAGGAGTTCGCCGCCGCCGGTGTCGATGTCCAGGAGGCTTCGCGCGTGCGGAAACAGGGCCCGGGCCTGCTGTTCGTAGTCCCACGAGGTGCCCTCGCCTGCGGCCCGGCCGTTCAGCCAGCCGAAGTCCCAGCCCGACATGGTCGCCTGCAGGGCTTCCTCGATGCGCTTCTCGTAGCCATTGGCGGTCGTCATGGGAGGCACGCTAACCGCACGGCCGCCGAGGAAGCGTACGGATTTCCCTTCGGCCGGACGCCTCCACAGAGGTACCAGTGGTCACGATTCGCAGCCCACCGAGCACTCGGGCCGGCCCGGAGCACGCAACGATGCCAAAAAAGAACTTCACCTCTCGGTTACACGTGTAACATCTCATAGCGGCAAGCAGTGTCAAGCCAAGCCACGGAGGCTTCGAAGCCAAGATGTCCACCTCACCGCGGCCGATTCCCCTGCCCTTCTCCTGGGCCGACCAGGAACGCCACCTCGTCGGCCACCTTTCCGCGCTCATCCGCCTGGACACCTCGAACCCGCCGGGCCATGAGATCGCCGTCGCGCAGTACGTCTCCCGCGAGCTGTCCGCCTCCGGGATCGCACACGAGGTTCTGGAGTCCGAGCCCGGACGGGCCAACCTGGTCGCCCGGCTGCCCGGGACCGGACAGGAACCGCCGCTCATGCTGCTGGGCCACGCGGACGTGGTCGGGGCCCAGCCCGGCGGATGGAGCCGTCCCCCCTTCTCGGGCGAGGTTGCCGACGGCCGAGTGTGGGGCCGCGGGGCACTCGACATGAAGGGGCAAGTCGCCGCGAGCCTGCTGATCATGCAACTCCTCGCAGCGCACCGGACCAAGCTCCGGCGGGACGTGCTGCTGGTGGTCACCGCCGACGAGGAAGCCGGCAGCCGGTTGGGGGCGTACTGGCTGTGGGAGCACCACCGCAGCCTCGTCGAGGCCGAATTCGCGTTCAACGAAGGCGGCGGCCAGCGCTTCGTGACGCCCGGCGGCCCCGTCTACACCGTGCAGGTGGCCGAGAAGGGCAGCGCCCGGATGCGGATCACCGCCCGCGGGCCGGGCGGACACGCCTCCGTCCCGCGCACGGAGTCGGCGGTCTTCACCTTGGCCGAGGCCCTGCTGAGGCTGCGCGCGTTCGCCCCGGAGTCGGTGCTGCATCCGGCCTCGCGGCGGATGCTCGACACCTTGGCGGACCTGCATCCGGGCCCGGGCGCGGAGGCGATCGAGCAGCTGCGGGAGGAGCCGACCTGGGCCCGGGCGCACAGCCTGCCCATCGATCCCGTCCTGCGGGAGTTCGTCGTCGCCGGGCTGCACAACACCGCGACCCCCACCATGCTGTCCGCGGGGCAGCGTCCGAACGTGGTGCCCGTCGAAGCCGAGGTGGTACTGGACGGCCGTCTCCTTCCGGGCCAACTGCCCGACAGGTGGGTGGCGGAGGTCCAGAGGGCGGTCGGCGATCGTGTCGAGGTGGCGCTGCTGCACGGACGGGTGAGCCACGGCATGCACGACGACCCGGAACTCCTGCGCGTCCTGGGCGACACCGTCGCAGCCCACGAACCGGGTGCGCGGGTGCTGCCGTACATCAACCCGGCCGCCACGGACGCCCGGGCCTTCCCCGACACGAAGGTCGTCGGGTTCTTTCCCTCCGCGAGCGACGCGGACATCATGCGGCTCATCCACGCGCCGGACGAGCACACCCGCATCACCGACCTGATGTTCGGCGGGAAATGCCTGCTCGACGCGGTCCTCAGACTGTCCGCGTAAAGGGACGTGCGACCGTCGCCGCCCTGCGGATCGCCACGATGCTCCGCCTCGGTGTTCGTCAGAGGTGCTGAAGGACGGCCGAGGTGAATGCGGCGGTGGAGGCGCTGCCTCCGAGGTCGCGGGTGCGTACCGGAGTGGTGGCGAGGACGCGGGCGATGGCACCGGTGATCTCGGCAGCGGCCCGGGGGTGGCCGAGGTGGTCGAGCATCATGGCGGCGGACCAGATCGCGCCGATCGGATTGGCGATGCCCAGCCCGGCGATGTCGGGGGCCGATCCGTGGACCGGCTCGAACATGGACGGGTACTCGCCCTGCGGGTTGAGGTTGGCGGACGGGGCGATGCCGATGCCGCCGGCCACTGCCGCTGCCAGGTCGCTGAGGATGTCCCCGAAGAGGTTGGACGCGACGACGACGTCGAAGCGTGCGGGGTCGAGTACGAACTTGGCGGCCAGTGCGTCGATGTGCTCCTGGTTCCACTCGACCGCAGGGTGCTCGGCGGCACGCTCGGCCACCAGCTCGTCCCAGAACGGCATGGTGTGCACGATGCCGTTGGACTTCGTCGCCGAGGTGAGGGGGCCGCCGCGCCGTTCGGCGAGGCGGAAGGCGAAGTCGAGGACCCGGGTCACACCCGTCCGCGTGAACACGGCCTGCTGCACGGCCATTTCATCGGGGAACCCGCGGTTCATCCGGCCGCCGATCTCGCTGTACTCGCCTTCGGTGTTCTCCCGGACGACCACGAAGTCCACCTCGCCGGGCACGGCCGAGCGAACGGGGCTGGGAAGTCCGTCGAACACGCGGATGGGGCGGAGGTTGACGTACTGGTTGAAGGCCCGGCGGATCGGGATGAGCAGGCCCCACAGGGAGACGTGGTCCGGCACGCCCGGGTAGCCGACGGCGCCGAGCAGGATCGCGTCGTGACGGCGGAGCTGCTCCAGCCCGTCCTCGGGCATCATCGACCCGTGGCGGAGGTAGCGCTCGCAGGACCAGTCGAACTGCTCGTAGGCGAAGGTGATGTCGTGGCGCTTCCCGATGGTGTCGAGGACCTCGCATGCCGCCGGAAGGACTTCAGTGCCTATCCCGTCGCCGGGGATGAGGGCGATGTTGTGGTTCGTCATGGTTCGCATTCCAGCAATCGGGGGCCGCCCGGGTCCAACACGTATCCCCGATGCGACTCATAGGCTGCCCCTATGGGCCGGTGGTACGGCGATCTCGAGGAAGGCACGGGCGGCCGGTGTCGGCTGCGCCTTGCGGCTCAGCAGGACGTTGCGCTGGACGCAGGCCGGTTCCAGGTCGAGGACGAGGGCTCCCGCCCGCTCCGCGAGGTCGGCCCAGGATTCCGTCACCACCGCCAGTCCGACGCCGCCGAGCACCAAGGGCAGGAAGGCCATCCGGTGTTCGGTCTCCACCGCGATGCGGACGTCGATGCCCTGCGCCTTCAGGTCGTCGACGTAGGAGCGGATCCCGGTCCCCCGCTGCCCGACGATCAAGCGGTGCCCTTCGAGCTGTTCGCGTCGCACTGCCCGGCCGGCCGGGAACGGGCCGCCCGGTGGGGTGACCAGGACCAGCCGGTGATCTCCGACGTGGTGCGGGACGACGTCCGCATGCGGCAGCGGCGACGCGGTGGTGGTGGTCAGCAGCCCGAGTTCGCAGGCTCCCGTGCGCACCCTCTCGACCACGTCCTCGCGGGTCAGGGCTACGCGCAGGCTGATCGACACCGCCGGATAGTGCTCGGTGAAGCGCTGGAGCATGGTGCTGAGGGGTTCGATCGTGGGTGAGGCCATCGCGGCGATCTCCAGACGGCCGGCGCGCAGTTCCCGGACGGCGCCGACGCCGGCCCTGGCCAGCTCCAGGGCGTGCAGGGCGTCGCGTGCCGGCGCGACCAGCGCGGCGCCGGCCTCGGTGAGGACCACCTTCCTGCCCATCCGGTGGAACAGGCTGCTGCCCACTTCACGCTCCAGGACGTGGATCGCCTGCGACAGGGACGGTTGGGACACGTAGAGGGCCGCGGCCGCGCGGGTGAAGCCGCCGTGGTCCACGATGGCGAGGAAGTAGGTCAGCTGCCGGAAGTCCACGGGTCAGCGCCCACCGTCCACGACGAACCGCACGCCCCCGTCGCCTCCGCGCCGGAGCAGGCCGGCCGTGGGAGCGGGGAAGTGGGTGCCGATCACGAGGGTTCCCGTGTCGGCGTACCGGTCGACGAACGCCCGCCGGGTGGCGGCGGCCTGCGTCGTGTCGGTGTCGGCGAGGCCTGCTACGTCCGGTTCGGTGAACTGCACCGGATGGTGCACGAGGTCACCGGTGATCACGGCGCGTTCGCCGCCGGATTCGACCACGACCGCGACCTGGCCCGGGGTGTGCCCGGCGGCGGCTTCCAGGCGCACGCCGTCACAGACCCGGTGGTCGCTCCCGACGAAGTCGACGAGACCCGCATCGATCAAGGGCTGCATCGTGTCGTGGAGGTCGGTGTCCGCGTCGTGCGCCCAGTGGTCCCATTCCACCCGGGTGACGAGGTGGCGGGCACGGGGGAACGTCGGCACCCAATTCCCGTCCACCAGGCGCGTGTTCCACCCGATGTGGTCGAAGTGGAGGTGGGTGCACACCACCGTGTCGATCGACTCCGGAGGGTAGCCGAGGTCCGCGAGGTCTTCGAGCCAGGTCGAGTCCAGCATGCGCAGGAACGGCACCGACGGCCGGGCGTTGCCCACGCACGTGTCCACGAGTATCCGGCGCGCACCGGTGTCCACGACCAGCCCGTGGACCGAGAGCACGAAGGTGCCGTCGGCCCTGCTGAAGTCGGGAGCGGGCCACGCGTATCTCTTCAAGAGCGCGGTGTCGTCCGTCCGCAGCACCTCCGCGAGAGTCACGGTGACTTCCGCCTCCAGCACCTTGTGAATCTCCGTCGTACCGATGCGCCACGCCGTCATACGAGCCTCCCCTTGATGATGAATAGAAGAATATTGACGTTCGCAAGAAATACGCAATAACGTGAGCCTCCCGATCCCGGCCTGGAAGGACGCACCCGATGGGTTTCGCTCAGGACCGCACCGCGCCCGTCGTGCACACGCGATCGGGCCCGGTCCGTGGCGTCGTCGAAGACGACCTGGCCGTGTTCAAGGGCGTGCCGTACGCGGCGCCGCCCGTCGGGCCCCTCCGGTGGCGCCCCGCGCAGCCGCACCGGGGATGGAGCGACACCCTCGACGCGACGGCGTACGGCCCGAGCTCGCCGCAGATCGTCCGCGAGGTCGACCCGATCCTCGGCGGCCACGGCTCCCCACCCTTCGACGAGGACTGTCTGACGCTCAACGTGTGGACACCCGGCCTTGATGACGCCCGCCGTCCCGTCCTGGTCTGGATCCACGGCGGCGCCTTCATCTCCGGGTCCGGGGCGATGCCGAACTACTCGGGCGAGACGTTCGCGCGGGACGGCGACCTGGTGGTGGTGAACCTCAACTACCGGCTCGGACCGCTCGGCCTGCTGCACTTCGCTTCGGAGGATGGCATCGAGGGCGACGCGGAAGGCGGCAACGTCTGGCTCACCGACCAACTCGCGGCGCTGCGCTGGGTGCAGGACAACATCGCGGCCTTCGGCGGGGATCCCGGTAACGTCACCGTCGCCGGCCAGTCCGCCGGCGCCCTGTCCGCGACGGCGCTCGCGGGCCACGCCGGTGGCGGCCGGCTCTTCCGCCGGGCCATCCTCCAGAGCGTCCCGCTCGCCATGCCCCTCGCCACACCCGCCCAGGCCCTGGCCCGCACCGCCGACTATCTGGAGATCGTCGGCGCGAAGGACGTGGACGAACTGCGGGCGGTGCCGTGGCCGCGACTGGTCGAAGCCACCGCCGGACTCCTCGCGGCCACCACGGAATGGGGGCACTGGACCACGCCGTTCATGCCGGTCCTCGACGGCGTGACGGCGGCGCGGCAACCGGTCGAGAACCTGCTCGACGGTCCCGGCGCGGCCATCGACGTACTCATCGGCTGGACCGGGGAAGAGACCTCTTTCGTCTTCGCGCTGGGCGAGGCGTACGCGTCGACGACCAGGGAACAGGTGCTCCGGCGGGCACGGGACGGCTTCGGTGACGGCGCGGCCGAAGCGTACGCGGCGTACGAGGCCGCCCGCCCGGGTGGCCGGCCTGTCGACGTTCTCATCGACCTGACCACCGACGAGCTGTTCCGCAAGCCCACCGTGGCGTTCGCGGAAGCGCGGGCGGCACGAGGTCGCCCGGTCTGGGCGTACGAGTTCGCCTTCCCCACCCCCGCCCACGACGGCCGGCTGGGTGCCCCGCACTGTCTGGACCTGCCGTTCGTCTTCGACAATTTCGACACGTGGTCGCACGCGCCGTTCCTGGCGGGAATGGACACCCGGAGCAGGGACGGCCTCGCCAGGACCGTGCACCGGGCCTGGATCTCGTTCGTACGCACCGGCGACCCCAACCACCCCGCCATGCCGCGCTGGGAGCGGTACGACCTGCGCTCGCGCGCCACGATGCGCTTCGGGGTCGCAGGAGCCTAGGCGAGGGGCCCGGCCCCGCCTATGGGCTGCTCCGTCCAGATCGTCTTGCCGGTACTGGTGAACCGGCAGCCCCACCGGTCGGTGAGCTGGGCCACCAGGAACAGGCCGCGCCCACCTTCGTCCGACTCCCGTGCACGGCGCAGGCGCGGCTGGGTACTACTGGGGTCGGACACCTCGCAGACGAGCACTCTGTCGCGGATGAGGCGGAGCCCGACCGGTCCCCCGGCGTAGCGGATCGCGTTCGTGACCAGCTCGCTCGCGACGAGCTCCGTCACGAAGCCCAGTTCGTCCAACTGCCAGCGGGACAGCTGGCCGACCACCAGCTCGCGGGCTTGCGCGACGAGGGACAGGTCGGCTGCGAGCTCCCACTCGGCGACCTGATCGGACGAGAGGGCATGGGGGCGGGCGAGCAACAGGGCGACGTCGTCGGAGGGCTCTCGGGGCAGCACGCTGTCGAAAATGCTCTGGCCGATCTCGCTCAGGGTGCGGCTCGAGTCCGCGCCGGCGAGCGCGCTCCTCAGTCTCTCCATCCCCTCCTCGATGTCGCCGCCGCGGCTCTCGAGGAGTCCGTCCGTGAAGAACGCGAGGGTGCTTCCGGGCCGTACGTCGAACTCCGTCACCTCGAAGGGCATTCCGCCGAGCCCCAGGGGCGGTCCCGGCATCGTGTCGACGAAGACCGGTTCCTCACCGGGCGCCAGCAGGGCCGGCGGCGGATGTCCCGCCGTGGCAGCGGTGCACTTCCTCGTCACCGGGTCGTAGACGGCGTACAGGCAGGTCGCGCCGAGCACCGCCGTCTCCGAGCGGGAGTCGCCGGCCGTCTCCTCGCTGGAGAGACCGAGCACCAGGTCGTCCACGTGCGTGAGGAGCTCACCCGGATCCAGATCGAGGTCGGCGAGGGTCTGCACCGCGGTCCGCAGGCGTGCCATGGCCGCGGTGGCATCCAGGCCGTGGCCGACGACGTCGCCGACGACGAACGCGACGCGCAGCGACGGCAGGGGGATCACGTCGAACCAGTCCCCGCCGACTCCCAGACCGCCGCCCGCCGGCTGGTAGACGCCCACGGTCTCCGCGGCGGCGGAGTCCAGGGCCGAGCGCGGTAGCAGGCTGCGCTGCAGGGCCAGTACCGACTGGTGTTCCTTGGTGTAGCGGCGCGCGTTGTCCACGCCCAGGGCGGCCCGGGAGACGACGTCGTGCAGCAGGGCGGCGTCCTCCTCGCCGAATGCGGAGGGCAGCTGGCTGCGCCAGACGGTGACGCAGCCGAGGATCAGACCTCGTGCGTAGAGCGGCACCGCCACGGAGGAGTGAGCCCCGCTCGGGACGAACAACGGCAGGCTCTGCGGATCCACGCCGAGCTTCGCGTACAGGACGGCGACGTCCGGGACCAGCACGGGCTGCCCCTTCATGAGGGGACGCATCAACGCACTGTCCGCCACCGCGGGAAGCGCCTCTCCCACCGCCAGGAGGTCCTCGGCGGATATCTCCGGGCTCTGTGCGGCAGCGATCCGGCGCAGGCGAACGTCACCGCTGGTGTCGAGGTGCGGGGGCTCGTCGCCCACCAGCACCTGTTCGGCGATGTCGACGGTCGCCAGGTCGGCGAAATCGGGGACGAGCAGATTCACGAGGGTCTCGGCCATCTCGGACACGTCCAGGGAGGTCCCGATGCCCGCGGCGGCGGCGTGGGACAGCCCCTTCCGGCGTCGCCCCGCATCGCGCTCGGCCGCCTCCGCCTCGGTTTCCGACGGGGTGACCAGGACCAGCCACTGCGCCTCGGCGCCGGAACCGCCTGGGGTGCGGGCTGCGAGCCGGACAACGGTGCAGGCCAGCGTGACCGTGTGACCCGCATCGCCGCCACCACCGGCATCACCGTCGGCATCACCCGGAACGGTTACCAGGCGCCCGCCCGGCCCCCCCTCCGTTCCGGCTCGCGGCAGCACCCCCAGCAAGGGCGCACAGGTCTGCCCCGGCGCACATTCCAACAAGGTCGCAGCCCGCTGCGACCGCGCGAGGACCACGCCTGCGTCGTCCAGTACGACTGCTGCCGTTTGGCTGACGAGGCCGACGGGCACCGAGGCCCGCCCCGGGCCGCGACGCTCCGGTTCACGCATGTCGCCTCCACGCACCGTGACCTTCAGTATCGTCCCCGAGGCCGCGCCCGGCGACCCAGCAGCACGTCAGGGCCTCCACGGGCCGGTCAGGCCCACCTGGCCCTCGAACTGGAGCACCCGGACCCGCTGGTGCTGCGCGGCTTGTGCGCGGTGCTCGCCCGACACGGCGCCCGCCCGGAGGACACCGAGAACGCCAAGATGCTGCTCGACCACACCCCGCTCCCGCTGGAGGCGTACGTCCTGCACGCCCGCAAAGCCCGGTAGGCCGGAGCGGGGCGCTCGTTCCGCGCCCCGCCCGGCGGTGCGTCCGGGTCGGTCGGTCAGCCGGTCGGTCGGTCAGTCGGTCAGCCGCACTGCAGGCCGGTCTGGGCGCTCGCGACGGCCGTGTCGAGCTTCTGCAGGTCAGGGGTGAGCTTGGTCAGGGCATCGGCGCCGGTGGTGTCGCCGGGCAGGTCGTCGTACGTCTTCTTCAGGTCGTTGGTCGCGGTCTTGACCGCGTCCTTCTGGGCGGCGTTGAACTGCGCGGTGGACTCGGCGACGGTCTTCCAGTCGTCCTGGACGGCCTTGTGGGCGTCCTTGATCTGGTCCTTGGTGGCTGTCGCCGGGTCGAGCGCGCGCAACTTCGCGTTGTCGGCCTTGAGTTCGGTCAGACTGCTGCACAGCTTGTCGGTCGCGTCGTCGGTGGGCGCGGCGGCGAAGGCCGAGGCGGCCCCGCCGGCCACGAGAAGCGCTGCGGCGGCCGTGCTCACGGCCGTGGCGAGAAGTCGGTTCATCTGTGATGCACCCCTTCGGGGAAGACGCCCCCCCGGTCCAGCCCCCACTCGTTCCAAGCTGACACAGGGGCCCCGGGCCCGCATCCGCAGACCATCGGCATTCCGGACGAAAGAGCAGGTCAGCCCGGGTGTGCGACGCACCGAGTGACGGCGAACGCCTCCCGGGCAGATCCCGACGGGGGGCCGGCGGGCACAGTGCTAGCGTGCGGCCATGCGCACTCCCATCGGGCCGTTCGACAACGCCCTGCCCGCCCCCGATTGCCTCGCCGAGCTCACCCCGCCCGTGGCACGAGCGGTCGGCGGCTGGAAGGGAGACGTACCTGCCGCACAGATCCTCTACGTCGACACCGACCCGGCCATCGCCGACACCACCGCCTTCGTCGCGCACTTCGGCCGGGAACTGCTGGACCAGTCGGCGAACTGCGTGGTGGTGGCCGCCAAGCGCGGCGGCCAGACCACCTTGGCGGCCTGCCTGGTACCCTCCGCCGCCCGGGTCGACGTGAACGGCGCCGTCCGCCGTCATCTGGGGGCGCGCAAAGTCTCCTTCGCCCCGATGGAGACGACCGTGGAGCTGACGGGCATGGAGTACGGCGGCATCACCCCGCTGGGGCTTCCGGAAGACTGGCCCCTGCTGGTGGATACGGCCGTCCGTGACATGCCGTACGTGTTGATCGGCAGCGGGCGCCGCCGCGGGAAGCTCATCGCGCCCGGGAAGCTGTTCACGGAGATCCCCGGTGCGGAGCTCATCGAAGGCCTCGCCATCTGACGTACCCCTCCAACAGGGCGGCGGAGCCGCCCTGTTGGGGCGCTTCCGTCAGCTGCGGCGTGCGCAGGTCCAGGCCCCCATTCCCTGGATCTTGGCCAGCCTCCTCGCCGTGGCGATCTGCTCCGCCTTCGTGGCGAGATCGGCGCGCGGTGCGTACTTGCGGCCTCCCGCCGCCTTCCAGCTCGACTGGGTGAACTGCAGCCCGCCGTAATGGCCGTTGCCGGTGTTCGCCCGCCAATTCCCCCCGGATTCACACCGGGCGATGGCGTTCCAGTCGGGGCCCTGTTTGGAGTGGACCGCGGCGGCATGGGCCCCGGAGACGTCCAAGAGCGGAACTGCCAACACCGTCACCAAGAAAAGCAGTTGGGCGAACCTGCTCCGGCTTCGCCGGTCCTTCCGGTAGCGCGACATCAGTCCTCCTTCGCTGTTGGGGGCCATACCTGCCGCGAACAGCGGGCGGGCCCGCATACGACGACCCCGCCTTCGGGCCGTTGCCACAGCACAGCACGGACCGGTGCGCTTCCAGGCGCACTTACCACCATAAAAGGGACAACGCCACCCGAACGGACGCTCTACGCCCCTCGCGCGCCCACGAGTACTGGCTTCGTGGAGCACCGGCCGCCCCTTCCGCGGCATATCGGGGTCGGGGTGGGGCGAGCGCCCCCGGGTCGCACGAGCCGGGGGCGCCTTGGGGTTGTGCCGCTACGGCGCAGCCACCGGCATGACGTAGCCGAGCAGGCCCTCCTTCACATAGGGCCCTTCGCAGTCGGCCCTGCCGGAGACGAAGTGGTCGAACACGGAAGGTGCGTAGCATCGGTAGAGGGGGACCGAGCCCGGCACCGCCTTGGTGTACGCGTATCCGACCGCGCCGAGGGGCTGTTGGTTCTCGCACCCCGCGTCGGGGGTCAGCAGCGAGTGGTTCGCCACCTTGCACTCGTAGAGCCGGACCGTGCCGGGCGCGGGGTCCCGCAGCAGCTTCCAGACCCCCTCGTGGGTGAACCCTGCGGGCAAGGGGCGCGAGGACGCCAGGTGCCCGGCGTAAGGGCGGTGGCCTCGGACCAGCGGTACGTACGGGGTGGTGTGGCCGCCGGCTCCCACCCAGGTGCGCAGGTAGCCTTCGGCTCCCTGCATGAGTTCGTCCACCACGTCCTGGCCGCCGGTGACCCGGATGTCCTCGATCCAGTCGGGTACCAGGCCGTAGTGGGTGCCGCCGCCGTCGGTGTTGACGTCCCAGACGCGCGAGCCGGTGACCTGGCGGTCGAGGACCGAGCCTCCGTCGGGGCCGCGGAAGGGGTAGCGGACGGGGTTCCCGGCCGCCGCCCGGGGACCGGGGAGCCAGGCGAATCCGTTCATGTCGGTGCCGATCCCGTAGCCGGCACCGTACTTGGCGCGCAGGGCGGCGTGCCTGCGCGCCTCGGCGGTGAAGGCGGGCGCCTCGTACATGTGGCCCGTGATGAACCCGCCCAGGCGGTAGACCCGTTCGGTCCAGCTGTCGTCCATCCAGCCGTGGGTGGAGAGCACGCCGGAGTAGCGTTCGGCTTCGAGCACGCGCAGCGCCCGGTCGGCCGCCTTGACGCTCATGTGGTCGATCTCCAGCATCATGTTGCGCTTGGTCATGCCCAGCACCGCGTACTCGCCCAGTGCGGTCAGGCCCCGCCGGTTGCACTGAGCCCCCTGCAAGGAGGCTCCGTACTGCGGCAGTTCGGCACCTTCCGGCAGGGCGTCCCGGATCCGGGCCTCCGCCTCCGCCCGGGAAGTGCCGGTGTTCTCGGCCGTCACGGCGGCGCCCGCCTCCGCGTGGCCCTCGGCGGCCAGTCCGAAGCCGATCGGGTTGTCGTGCTCGGCGCCGGGGCAGGGCTCCGTGCTCCAGAAGGTGCCCGTCGACAGGAACTGGCCGACGTTGATGGCCATGCCCTGGGTGCCCGAGTCGAAGCGGACGCCGCACAGGGCGTTGTCGAACTTGTGGCACAGGAACATGCTGCGCACGCCCAGCCGGTGCAGTTCGTCGAGGCCGCGGTCGATGTCGGCCATGGTGCAGCGGGCACCGTCCAGCACCTGCTTGCAGCCGAACGGTTCGGAGGTCTCCACCCCGAGGACGACGGCGAGCTTGCCCTCCTGGATGACCTTGCGGGCCTGGTCGGGCTCGGTGACGACCCGGAACCAGCCCTTGCCGGCGCCTCCGTACATGGCGTCGACGTAATCCTGGAGCTCGTACGTCTTCTGGATCTGGAGCCTGATCGCGGTCATCTCGTCGCAGCCGCGGTCCTTGAAGAAGTAGAGCGAGCAGATGACGTCGTTGGTGACCATGTCGTTCACCAGGATCCGCTGGCCGCCCCGCCAGGCCCGCTCCACCCAGGCGTAGTACGTCTGCTGGTGGGTGGAGGAGTCGTGGGCCGGCCAGTCGCGGAACGTCGGCCAGCCGGTCGGGTCGTGTCGGCCGTCACCACCCTTGGTGATCATGTCGAAGAGGGCGAGGACGCCGTTCGGGTAGTGCTCCGGGCAGTCCTTGAGGGCGTCCGCCGCCCCCGCCGTGGAGAAGACCTTTCCGCAGACCAGACGCCCTCCGAAGCCCTCGTTGGACATCAGGTGGACGTGCCCGTCGACGTAGCCGCGGACCCGGCCTTGGGCGTCGGTCCCGGTGAACGGTTCCCCCGTGACGTTGACCTGCGAGTCCGGGGCCGGGCGCGCCACGGGCTCCCACCACTGCGGGCCCGCCGACGCGCCGGCGGTCGAGGGGCCGAGCAGCACGGTGACCAGTGCGAGGACCAGGCCGGTTAACAGGTACCGGCTTCGCCCGAGGGCTCTTCGTCGGTTCATCCCCATCCCTTTCTCCTTTTCTCGTTCACGAGGCGTTCATGACATGACGTGGGCACGGATCAGGGCCAGGTAGTCGGCCGCCAAGCGATGGCAGTCGCCGGGCCACCGCGCGGAGACGTAGTTGCCGTCCGTGACGGTGAAGCCGCGTCCGGGCCGGGCGGCGCTGTCGCGGACGGGCAGCGGCGGGCCGGCGAGGAAGTGGGCCGGATCGGCGAGCGCCGCGGTGACCTCCTGCTGAACGGTGGTGCGGTAGGTGCGGTAGTAGCGCCCCAGCCAGAGCCGGGTGAGGTTCCACCCGGTCAGCTCCAGCAAGGACGTCAGGGCCGTCGTCCGTCGGCCGTGGAGGACCGAGCGCCCGGTGGCGGGATCCTTGGCCCGCGCGGCGAGCAGCACTCCGTGGCAGACGGCCCCCACCGGCAGCCCCTGGGTGAAGACCCGGGCGAACAGGTACTGGGCGGTGGCGTCCTCGAGCAGCGTGCGCATGCCCGCGGCGTGGCCGCCGGGGACGAACAGGCCCGTGATGTCGGCCGGGTCCACCTCCTTGTAGGAGGAGGGGGCGAGGAAATGGGGGTCCTCGGTGAGGTCCCGGTAGGCGGCGAGCTCGGCGCGGCGGGTCATCAGCCACGGTGACAGCCAGGAGAAGCCGAGGTCCGTGAGCCGGGGGTCGGCGTATGCAGCCCTGCCGTCCGGGGTCGCGAACCGCACCTCGAAGCCGGCGTCCCGCAGCGCCGCCCAGGGCACGGCCGCCTCGGTGGGGTCGTAGTCGCCCGCGGGGAGCAGGAAGAGAATCACGGCGTACTCCTCTGAGCGGTGGTGATCGGGACGGCGACGAGGGCAGCACGCTTCCCCGGCGCTGCGGAGGCCCTGAGCCCCTCGCTGCCCGCAGGCCGACCTTAGGAGCGGCCCGCGGCCCCGTCATTGACTCCGGCGGCCAACCCGTTGACTCTCCGGACCCGCCCCGGCAGTCGTCCCGCGGGCCGTGTCGCCGAGCCGGTGTCGAGGGGCCGGTGTTGAGGGGCCGGTGTTGAGGGGCCGGTGTTGAGGGGGCGGTGTTGACGGGGGCGGTGCGCCCGCATTGACTGACCGACGTGTCAGCCATCGAGCCGCCCTCCGTCACCGCGTGCTACGCCCTCGCCGTCCTGAGCGCCACCGCGGAGGGCGCCGACGGGTCGGCTTCCTGGAGCTTGCCCACGGACCGGCTGGAGTTCGGCGAGATGCGCGCCCTGTGGGACGAAGTGCTCGGCGCCGTGGGCGCCGGCCCGCACACCGGGCTCCTCGTGGGTGACCGCATCAGGCCCGAGGGCCTGCACATCCTGGGCCACCTCGTCCTCACCTGCGCCAGCCTCGCGGACGCCGCGCAGGCGGCCGAGCGCTACCACCCCCTGGTGAGCCAGGCGGGCACGGTGACCCTGCACCGCGACGGCGGCGTCGGCCGGGTCTGTTACCGGCCGACCGTCGCCCCTGCGGCCATGCACCCCCAGCAGGTGGAGGCGGTCGTCAGCAGCATGGTGCGGGCGGGCCGCTGGATCGCCGGCGACGGCTGGGCTCCCCTGGCCGTGTCGTTCGCCCACCCGCGCAGGGGCGCGGCGGAGCCGTACACCGAGGTCCTCGGTTGTCCCGTCGCCTTCGACGCCCCGGAGACGGCGATCACGGTCGCCGACGAGGACCTCGACCGGCGCCGCCCCCTCTACGACCCGGCGCTCAACGCCCTGCACCGGTCCTACGCCGACCGGCTGCTGCACCAGCTGTCCGCCGCCGGGACCGTCGCCGAGCGCGTACGGCAGTGGCTGGAGGACGCCTCGCTCGAGGCCGCGGGCCCCGAGGGCCCCGCCGGGGAGCTCAGCCTCAGCGTCCGCACCCTGCGCAGGGCCCTGCACGCGGAGGGCACGTCGTGGCGCGCGCTCCTCGACACCGCCCGCCACGGCCGGGCCGGGCGGCTGCTGGAGACCACCGACCTGCCGCTGGACCGGATCGCGCCGCTCGTCGGCCTGAGCGGCGCCACGGCCTTGGTCCGTGCCTTCACCCGGTGGGAGGGCATGCCTCCCGGGGCGTACCGGACCAGGCACCGGCCCGCATCCGCTGATCGCGCCGGGGCCGTCGGCGGTGAGGAGGGTGACCGCGGGTGAGGAGGGTCACCGCGGGCGGCGCCCCGGACGGCCGCCCCCGTTGCTAGATTGTCCGGCGGCCGACCCGAGGCCCCGGACGAGATGCGCCGTACCCGGTTACGCACGACGACGCGCGAGGTGCCGCACGAGCGGCGCCTTCCGCTGTCCGCGCCCGGGCAGCGTCCTCGTCGAGCAAGATGGGCCGAACGCCATGACCGTGCCACTCACCCGCAGCCTGTACCGGACGACCGCGCACGCCGCCGGGGGCCGTACCGGGTCGGTCCGCACCGACGACGGGCGCCTGGACGTCCGCCTCGCCCCGCCGCGCAAGAAGGTCCCGGGCACCACCAACCCCGAGCAGCTCTTCGCGGCCGGTTTCGCCGCCTGCTTCACCTCCGCGCTCGCGGAGGTCGCCGCCGAGTTCGGGGCGGACGCCTCCGCCGCGCGCGTGGCCTGCGAAGTACAGCTCGGCACCACGGACACGCCCGCGGGCTACGGCCTCGCGGTGGCCCTCACCGTCAGCCTGCCCGGGTGGCGGGCCGCGGACCTGCAGCCGCTGCTGCACCGGGCGGACGCGGTATGCCCCTACTCGCAGGCGGTACGCGGCAACGTACCGCTGACGCTCCTGGCGGTGGACGACCCCGCCCCCGGTGACGGGGCCTGAGCCCGGCGCGACGCGGACGGACACCGTCGGCTGCCGGCCGGGCACCGCTCGGGCGGATACGGTGACGGCATGAGCGGATCCCGGCGCCTCGTGCGCACCTGGGAGGTCTTCCCCGGCTCGGGTTGCTCGACCGCGTGGGTCGACCTCGGTCAGGGCGCCCTGACCGCCCGCGGGCGCGCCGTCGGTCTGGACCCCGAGCCGTACTGGCTGGCGTACGCGCTCGAAACGTCCGACGGCTACGTGACCTCGCGCCTCCACGTGACGGTCGAGTCGGCGGCGTCGACCCGCGAGCTGGACCTGCGGCGCGACTGCGGACGCTGGACCGTGGACGGCGCGTACCGCCCCGATCTCGACGGCGCGCTCGACTGCGATCTGGGCCTCTGCCCCCTGACCAACACCATGCCCGTGCTCCGCCACGGCCTGCACCGGCGTCCCGGAACCGGACCGCACCACTTCCTCATGGCCTGGGTCTCGGTCCCGGACCTCGCCGTCAGTGCGAACCGGCAGACGTACACGCATCTCGCGCGCGCCGAGCACGGCGCGCGCGTGCGCTACGAGTCCGACGGCTTCCGCGCGGACGTCGACTTCGACGAGGACGGCCTGGTCCTGGACTACCCCTCCTTGGCGGCCTCGCTCACAGCATGACGTGCTTGACCTGGGTGTAGTCCAGGAGGCCCGACAGGGAGAGGTCGCTGCCGTAGCCGGAGTGTTTGACTCCGCCGTGTGGCATCTCGGAGACCGTGGTGCCGTGGGTGTTCACCCAGACGATTCCGGTGTGCAGGGCGCGGGTGGCGCGCATCGCGCGGTCGTGGTCGGTGGTCCATACGCTCGCGGCCAGGCCGAAGCGCACTCCGTTGGCGAGGTGCAGGGCCTCGGCCTCGTCCGCGAAGGACTGGACGGTCACGACGGGTCCGAAGATCTCCTCCTGCACGATCTCGTCGTCCTGGCGGACGCCCGCGACCACGGTGGGCTCGTGGAAGAAGCCGGGGCGCGGGAGCCGGCTACCGCCGGTGACGATCCCGGCGTGGGCCGGCAGGCGGTCCAGAATCCCCTGTACGGAGGCCAGTTGGGCGGTGTTGTTGAGGGGGCCGAAGTCGGCGCCGGCGCGGAGCCCGGCCGCCCGGGCGGCGAAGGCCGCGAGGAACGCGTCGTGGATCCGGCGGTGGACCAAGATCCGGGTGGGTGCGGTGCAGTCCTGGCCGGCGTTGTAGAAGGCGACCGCCGCGAGCGCGGTGGCGGTGGCCTCGACGTCCACGTCCTCGTGGACGATGACGGGTGCGTTGCCGCCGAGTTCCAGGTGGACCCGTTTGAGGCCGGCCGCGGCGGCTGCCGCGATCTCCTGCCCGGCGCGGACGCTGCCGGTGACGGCGATCAGGGCGACCGCCGGATGGGCGGTGAGGGCGCGGCCGGTGTCGCGGTCCCCGCAGACGACGTTGAGCACGCCCGGCGGCAGGTGGTCCGCGGCGATCCGGGCCAGGAGCACGGACGAGGAGGGGGTGGTGTCGGCGGGCTTGAGCACGGTGGTGTTGCCCGCGGCGATGGCCGGAGCGATCTTCCATGCGGCCATCATCAGCGGGTAGTTCCAGGGGGTGATCTGGGCGCAGACCCCGACCGGTTCACGGCGTAGCAGGGAGGTGCGTCCTTCCGTGTACTCGGCCGCGGCGGCGCCCGGGAGGTTCCGGGCGGCTCCGGCGAAGTAGCGGAAGGTGTCGGCGATCCCGGGCAGCTCGTCGTCCCTGAACTGCTCGGCGGGCTTGCCGGTGTCCCCGGTCTCGGCGGCCGTGAAGGCCTCCGCGTGCGCCTCGATGGCGTCGGCGATGCCGAGGAGGGCGCGCTGCCGGACTGCCGGGGTGGTGGTGGACCAGTGCCCGTACGCGGCGGCCGCCGCGAAGCAGGCCGCGTCCGCGTCGGCGGGGCCCGAGCGCGGGGCGTGGCGGTGCACGCGGCCGGTGGCGGGGTCGGTGAGGGCCATGGTTTCGCCCGAGGCCGCGGGCTGATCCACTCCCCCGATGTGGTTGTAGAGGGGCCCGATGTGATTGTGCAGGGGCTCGCCGTGGTCGTGCGGGGCGTCAGCCACGGCGCAGGGCCTCCTCGGCGGCGGCGCGTCCGGTGCGGACGGCGCCTTCCATGTAGCCGGCCACCCACTGGTCGGACCCGCAGACGTAGAAGGGGGGTTCGTGGGCGCCGTGCCGGGGGCCGACGGCCATGACGTCACCGGGGGTCCACTGGGTGACGTACCCCTGGGTCCACGGGTCGGTGCCCCACATCCGGATGAACGTGGCGAGCGGCCGGTGCGCCTCGTCTCCGTAGAGGCGCGCGATGTCGGCCAGCAGTTCGGCGGTGCGCCGGTGGGCGGGCGCGCCGAGGAGGACGCCGTAGCGTTCGGGCGGGACGAGGGCGGAGAGGATGCCTTCGCTCTGCGGCCAGGTGCTGCCGAGGAGGCCTTCGCTTTCGGAGAGGCCGCTGAGGCCCTGGTCGCGCCAGAAGGGTCGGGCGTATGCGGCGGTGAACTTGGCTGCGAGAGCGTGGCGTTGGCGGTGCAGGGAGGAGAGGCGTTCTTCGGAGACCCCGGTGACGGCGACCGAGCGGAGCGGGCCGACCGGGAGGGCGCTGACCACGACGGCGGCGGTGAGGGTTTCGCCGCCGGCCAGGCGTACGGAGCTGCGGCCGGGCCGCCGTATCGCGACCTCCTCGACGGGGGATCCCGTACGGATCCGGCCACCGAGGGCCTCGGCCATGCGCAGGGCCACGGTCGCCGAGCCCTCGGCCACGCGCAGGCCCTCCCACGCCTCGTACTCGTAGTGGCCGGTGCCGGGTACGGCGGCGTGTTTGCGGAGGGCGGCGAGCAGCGAGGTCCGTTCGCAGGAGCCGTCGGCGAGGGCGAGTTGGCCGATCTCCCAGAGGCGTACGACGGCCCGGGTGGCGCCCTGGGCGCGGAGCCAGTCGCCGACGGACAGCCGGTCGAGGTGCGCGGCTTCGGGGTGGGACCAGGGGTCGGCCGGGTCGACGCCGGCGGCGAGCGCCGTGAAGGCGTCGGTGACCTTGGCGTGGCAGGAGTCGTCGCCGGGGCCGAACCAGTGGGGCGGGTCCGCGGCGGAGACTCCTTCGGGGGTGGCGCGGGTGAGGGCGCCGGGCTCGGCGACGTAGCTGGGGACCAGGGTGAGGCCCAGTTCCGCGGCCAGAGCGGTGTAGGCGGTGTGGGCCCGGCCCACCACCTCCCCGCCGAGCTGGACCAGCCGGCCGTCGGGGAGGGTGGTCTGCTCGACGCGTCCGCCGACGCGGTCCCGGGCCTCGACGACGAGGACGTCGGCCCCGCCCGCGGCCAGGTCGCGCGCGGCGGCGAGACCTGCCAGTCCGGCGCCGAGCACGATGACGTCGTGGTTCATGGGGTGTGCTTCCTTCGGTCGGTGCCGGATGGCAGCAGGGGGCGGGGCTCTGGGGTGCGGGCCCGCTGGGGGGACAGGGCCGCTGCGGATGCACGGCCGCCGGCGATGCACGGCCGCTGGGGATCGGTCAGTCGAGGACCAGGCAGTGTTCGGGGTTCCAGCCGATCTCGACCTGCTCGCCACCGCTCCAGCGGTCCTCCATACGGGACCGGACGGTGTTCTGCTCCAGCACGGACACCGTGACGCCGGGGGCCAGTTCGATGAGGTAGGTGGTGGTCGGGCCGCAGTACACGGTCTCCCGGACGACTCCGCTGACCTGGGCCATGCCCGGTTCGAAGCCGGAGAGCCAGATCTTCTCCGGACGGATCGAGAGGCTGACCCGGCTGCCGTCGGGGACGCCGGACCGGGGACCCACGGGCAGGGCGGGGCCCTGGTCGAGGACGACGCGGCCGGAGCGATAGGTGCCCGGGACCAGGTTGGAGGTCCCCATGAAGGAGGCCACGAAGCTGCTCGTGGGGCGCTCGTACACGTCTTCCGGCGTGCCGCACTGCTCGATGCGGCCCTCGTTCATGACGGCGAGGCGGTCCGACATGGTCAGGGCCTCGTCCTGGTCGTGGGTGACGAAGACGAAGGTGATGCCGACCTCGCGCTGGATCTGCTTGAGCTCGACCTGCATCCGGCGGCGCAGTTTCAGGTCGAGGGCGGCCAGCGGCTCGTCCAGGAGCAGGACTTGGGGCCGGTTGACCAGGGCGCGGGCGAGGGCGACGCGCTGGCGCTGGCCGCCGGAGAGCGTGGGCGGTTTGCGGCCGGCCAGTTCCCCGAGCTGTACGAGGTCCAGCATGTCGCCGACCCGTTGGCGGATCTCGGCGCGGGGAACGCCGCTGCGCTTGAGGCCGAAGGCCACGTTGTCGGCGAGCGAGAGGTGGTCGAAGAGGGCGTAGCTCTGGAAGACGGTGTTGACGTTGCGCTTGTTGGGCGGCAGGCCCGTGACGTCCTCTCCGTCGAGCAGGACGCTGCCCTCCGTGGGGTCGACGAAGCCTCCCGTCATGCGCAGCAGGGTCGTCTTCCCGCAGCCGGAGGGGCCGAGGAGGGAGAAGAACTCGCCCGGGGCGATGTCGAGGGTGACGTCGTGGACGGCGTAGGTGTCCGTGTTGCGGTACTGCTTGGCGACCCGGTCGAGCCGGACTGCGGGGTTCGGGGCGGCGGGGTTCGGGGCGGCTGGGCGCAGGTCCGTAGGGTGCGGGTCGGCAGGGTTCGGGTCCGCCGGCGGATGCGGGTTCGGGTGCTGCATGGGTGTCACTTCCCCGGGAGCAGGTCGAGGCCGCCTCGGCGGCCGAAGAGGCGCGGGATGGAGAGGGCGAAGGCGATGAGGGCGATGGACCCGACGAGCATCAGGGTGCCGACGGCGTTGATGGTGGGCTGGACGCCGAACCTGATCGCCGAGTAGATGCGGACGGAGAGCGGTTGCGGGTCGACGCCGGTGGTGAAGTAGGCGAGGACGAAGTCGTCGAAGACCAGGGCGAAGATCAGCACTCCGGACGCGAGGATGCCGGGCAACAGCGCGGGCAGGGTCACCAGGCGCAGGGCCTGTCCGCGGGTGGCGCCGAGGTCCATCGCCGCCTCCTCGACCTCCGGATTGAGGGCGGCGATGCGGGAGCGCAGGATGACCGTGACGTAGGAGATGGAGAAGGTGACCTCGGCGAGCATCACGGTGGTGGTGGACAGGGTGATGCCGAGGCCCTTGAAGAGCATCATCGATGCGACGCCGGTGACGATCTCCGGGGTGATCAGCGGTACGAGCATGACCAAGCCGGCGAAGGAGCCGAGGCGGCTGCGGCCGCGGACCAGGCCCAGGGCGAGGGCCACGCCGAGGACGAGCGAGACGGTCATCGCGACCAGGGACACTCGCAGGCTCATGCCGAGCGAGCCGACGAGCACGTCATCGCGGAGGAACGCGCGGTACCAGCGCAGGCTCACCCCGTCGAAGACGGTGAGGGACTTCTGCGCGTTGAAGGAGAACAGGACGACGACGCCGACGGGGAGGTAGAGCAGCGCGAAGAAGACCGCGGTGACGGCGATGGCGAACCGGGGTCGGCGGTCGGCTCCGCGGCGCCGCCTCCTGCGCGGCGTACGAGGTGACGGTGCCGTACGAGGTGACGGTGCCGTACGGACCGACGGTGCCTTACGGAGAGCGGGGCGCGGGTTCATCGGACCGCCTCCGCCTCGTCCTTGCGGGTGCGCCTCAGGTAGCCGAGCATCCCGAGCAGCAGGACCGCCATCAGCAGGATGGTCAGGGCCGAGCCGAGCGGCCAGTTCTGGCCCTGGAAGAACTTGTCCTGGATCAGGTTGCCGATCATGATCTGGTCGGGGCCTCCCATGAGCTGTGCGCTGACGAAGTCGCCCATGGCGGGCAGGAAGACGAGGACGCAACCGGCCGCCGCGCCCTGGCGGGTGGCGGGCACGGTGACGAAGAAGAAGGTCCTCAAAGGACCGCCGTAGAGGTCCCGTCCGGCCTCGATGAGTGAGGTGTCCATGCGTTCCATGGCCGCGTACAGCGGGATGACCATGAAGACGACGAAGCCGTAGACGAGTCCGGCGATGACCCCCGGGGCGGTCTGGAGGATCTTGGTGTCGCCGTCGGCGAGCCCCATCGCGCGCAGGGCCCTCAGCACCGGCCCGTCGTCGGAGAGCACCACGGACCAGCCGTACATCCGTACCAGGTAGTTGGCGAAGAACGGGACGACGATCGCGGCGATCAGCAGGCTCTTGAACCGGCCGCCGCGCAGGGCGATGGCGTAGGCCACGGGGTAGGCCACGGCCAGGCAGATGAGGCAGGTGATCAGCGCGTAGCCGAGCGAGCGCAGCAGGACGGTGCGGTAGGCCGGATCGGCGAGCGCGGCGAAGTTCTCGAAGTTGAGCCCGAAGCGCGGGTTTCCGAGCGGGTCGGTGGTGCCGAGGGCGAGGGTGGCCACCAGGAGCAGGGACGCCACGAGGAACCCGGTCATCCAGAGGGTGCCCGGGAGCATGAACCAGGTCCACAGCCTCGCCTCCTTCCCGGCCCGTCCCCCGCGCGGCGGACGGGGCGGGACGGATCGACCCCGCGGACCCCGAAGATCAGGTCGTGACATGTCAGCCGGCCTTCACATCGGTCCAGGCGGCGTCGCGGTGCTGCTCGCCCTTGGCCGTGCCGTTGCGGAAGTAGAGGTCGTCCTTGAGGTCGGCCGCCGTCACCTGGCACTGGGGGAACGGCTCCACGAGCGCGGTGTACGCGTCCTCGCTGCCGCGGACCGGCATGGGGTAGCCGATGTACTCGATGTTCTTCTTCACGTTCTCCGGGCGGAGCATGTAGTCGATGAAGAGCATTGCGGTGCCGGGGTGCTGCGCGTTGGCGGGGATCGCGTAACAGTCGGAGTTGAGGGGGGCGCCCTCGCGGGCGACCTCGAAGCCGAAGACGGCGGGGTCCTCGGCCTGGGCGAGCATGGCTGCCATGTCCCCGCTCCACGCCTGCGTCATGTCGGCGTTGCCGTTGAGCAGGTTGTTGTAGCTGTCGCTGGAGAAGCCGCGCAGGCGGGGGCGGAGCGAGCGCAGGGTGTCGGTGACGCGCGCGAGATCGCCCTCGTCGTCGGTGGTGAGGTCGAGGCCGAGCTTGAGCGCGCCCATGCCGAGCACCTCGTCGCGGTCGTCGAGTACGAAGACCTTGCCCTTGGCCTGCTCGTTCCACAGGTCGTCCCAGGAACCGGTCAGGTCACCGAGCCGGTCGCGGCGCCAGCCGATGCCGGTCTTGTACATGGTGAAGGGCACGGTGTGCCGGGAGCGGGGGTCGTACCAGGGGTCGGCGAAGTAGTCGTAGCCGGCGAACACGGCCTCGGCGTTCTTCAGCCGGGTGTGGTCGATCGTCCGCAGCCTGCCCCCGGCGGCGAGGCGCTGGGACCATTTCGCCGTGGGGAAGATGATGTCGTACTGGTTCCCGGAGTTGAGCTTGGCGGCCATGCCTTCCATCGAGTCGAAGTTCGACTGGACGACCTTGACGCCGTACTCCTTCTCGAAGCCTTCGAAGACGGCCGGGTCGACGAAGTCGGCCCAGTTGAAGTAGACGAGGTCGCCGTCGACCTTGACGTCGATCGGCGTCTCCTCGGATGCCTTGCCGGCCGGGTCGTCACCGGACGCGAACCCGCAGCCTGCTGCCGCGAGGCCGAGTGCGGCGGCGGTACCGGCGCGGAGGAGGGAGCGTCTGGACAGGGGGTGTGCCTCGGGGGACATGCGGGGTCCTCTCCGTAGGGGGGCCGTGGGGAGACGGCTGGTGGGAAGACGTGCACGGGCGGAGGGTGGGGGGGCGGGGAAGGGCGGGGGAAGGGCAGGGGCAGGAGCAGGAGCAGGAGCAGGGCCAGGGGCAGGGGCAGGGGCAGGGGCAGGGGCAGGGGCGGGGCCAGGGGCACGAAACGTGCCTGTCTCAGGCGCGGTTCAGTGCTCGGCGTCGGCCGCGTCGGGATCCACGGCGGCGTCCAGGTCCGCCCGGATGCGGCCGGCGAACCATCCGACCGCCGCCTCGCGGCGGGACAGCGGGCCGGGCTCGAAGCCGGGGGTGGAGAGCCCCTTCTGTACGCGGGCGACCAGCTCGACGTCCTCGTCGTTGGTGATCCAGCCGATGTGGATGTTCAGGCGGCGGGCGATGCGGGTGCGCAGGCTCGTACCGCGACGGGTGTAGAACGCGCCGGGGACGGCGACCCGGTCCACCGCCGTCGGGATCGCGGTCCAGGCCAGGACGTGGTCGGGGTAGAAGTCGATGAGGGTGTTCGGGTAGATGACCGCGTAACGCCAGACCCGCCGGTCGGCTTCGGTGAGGCCGGGCATGGGGGCGGCGATGCGCTGGTAGAGGCGTTCGACCCAGTTCGAGGACGGCTTGTCCCGCAGGGGCGAGGCGAACAGCGCGTAGGACTCCTCGATCTCGCAGGTGTAGCCCTGGTAGTCGAGCAGCCGCATCAGCCCCGGGTGGGCCACCGGTACGTGGTAGCCCTCCAGGTAATTGTCGACCGTCACCTTCCAGTTGGCCTCCTGCACCTCGGCTGCGGCCAGGTCGTGGATCCGGGCGCGGCCGACCGGTGCCAGGTCGGCCCCGGCATAGTGGCCTACCGCCTCGGCGAGCCCGGCGCACTGCTGCGCCAGGGGCACGGCGTCGAGGTCGAGGTTGACGAACACAAAGCCGAGGAAGGATTCGACGCGGGCCGGGAACAGGCCGAGCGCGGGCTTGTCGAGGCAGGGGATCTGCCGCGCCTCCGGGGCTCCGACCAGGCTTCCGTCGAGGCGGTAGGTCCAGCCGTGGTAGGGGCAGCGGATCGCTTTCCCCTCCGGTTCGGGGGCGGTGACCAGGCGCGTTCCGCGGTGGCGGCACACGTTGAGGTGGGCGGCGAGGGTGCCGTCCTCGGTGCGGACGACGAGTACCTCGCGGCCGGCGACGGTGGCGGCGAGCCGGGCGCCCGGGTTCGGCAGGTCGGACTCGTGGCAGACGAGCTGCCAGGCCTTGGCGAAGACCTGCCGGATCTCCTCGGCGGCCGTGTCGGGATCGGTGTAGTAGCGGGCTGCCAGGGCGGGCCCGGGGACGTCCGGGACCGGCTGGTCGACCGGGGGCTTTTCGGGGGCTCTGGAGTGCATCGGGTGGCTCCTCCGTACCGGTGGTGCGGTGATCGGTCTCGGCGAGGGCATCGAGACGACCCGGCGGTGGGCAGCGGGCCGGGGCGGACGCCGAGGCCTTGCTGACCGATTGGACAGTCAGATTGCTGGCTGATTTCCGCCGGGTCAAGACTTGTACGCTGACCGATCGGTCAGCTAGCGTAATTCTCGTCGCTGCACCGGCGTTCGGCCCCTTCTGGGCCTTTTGTCGGCCGGATGCAGCCCCGCAGCCCCGGCACCCGCCCGGGCCCGCACCCCCTCCTCCTCCCCTGCCGCACGCCATCGGCGTCCCTGCGGTGAGCCCCGGGCATCCCCACACCGCCCCCGGCTCCCGGCACCGGCCCGGTCGCTCACGGCACCCCACTCCTCCCGGAGGCACGCATGAGCGGTCGTCGGCGTCTGGACTGGCTCGGGCTCACCCCCGAACCGGAGCGGGAACTGCCCGCTGCGGTCGCCGCCCTGCGCGCTTCCTCGCACCACCCCCCTACGGGGCCTGCGGGACCCACCGAACCCACGAAGCCCGCACCGCCGGCAGAGCTGATCGCCTCCGAGCAACGCCGCCTGGAGCGCCTGATCCTGCGGGGCAGCCGACGCGGCTGGCTGCGCTACCTGGCCGAGGTCACCGCGCTGGTGACCGCCGCGGCAAGCAGCCCCGGGCAGGGCGACCGCGTGGCCGCCCTGATCGCCGGCGAGGTGGTCCTCGACCACCACCACATGCTCATCGGCCTCCCGGGAACGGGATACGCCCGCACCGCCGCAGACCGCACCGCACTCGAGAGCGCCGTACGGACCCTGCGCGCCAACCCCCGGACAGGAAGCAGCCGATGACCACCATCCGATTCCCGACGGGACGGCCACCGGGCTCCGTACTCGGCGCCGTACGCGACTCCGTACTCGGCGCCGCGCCCGGCGCGGCCGAAGACCTCGAGGCGTACCTCGCCACCGGCGGCTACACCGACGCCACCGGCCCGGACGAGCTGCTGCGCCACCTCGCCGCATCCGGTCTGCGCGGGCGCGGCGGGGCCGGCTTCCCGGCCGCCGTCAAGCTTCGCTCCGTCCGCGAGCGCGGCGGCGTCCCGGTGGTGGTGGCGAACGGCGAGGAGGGTGAGCCCGGTTCGGTCAAGGACCGCTGGCTGCTGCGGGCCAGGCCCCATCTGGTGCTCGACGGCCTCGCCCGCGCCGCGGCGGTCACCGGCGCCGTACGCGGCTACGTCTACCTCTCGGACCCGGTGGCCGCCGACCGCGTCCGCCGGGCCCTCGCCGAACGGGATCCGTGCCTGCCCGTCGAGGTCGTCGAGACCGCCCACACCTACGTCGCCGGGGAGGAGAGCGCGGTCGTCCGCCGGATCGACGGCGGGCCGGCCCTGCCCACGTCCAAGCCGCCCCGCCCCTTCGAGCGCGGTGTCGGCGGCGCGCCGACCCTGGTGTCCAACGTCGAGACGCTCGCCCGCATCGCCCTCACCGCCGCCCTCCCCGGCCTGCGGCAGGCGATCGCCCGGTCCACCCTGGTGACCCTGTCCGGCGGGAGCGCGACTCCCGTCCTCACCGAGGTCCCCTACGGAGTCCCCCTGCGCACGCTGGCCGCCGAGCTCGGCGCCCCGGACGCGGCCGGGGCGCTGATGGGCGGCCTGTTCGGCGGGCTCGTCGACGCCCGCACCCTGGACCTCCCGCTCGAACCCGGCGCGCTCGCCGCGGCGGGCACCGCGCTGGGCTGCGGAGCGATCCGCTTCCTCGCCGCCGGAGCCTGCCCGGTGAGCACCGCCGCCGACGCCGTCGGTCACCTCGCGGCGGAGAGCGCACGGCAGTGCGGGGTCTGCGTCTCGGGCACCGCGGCGGTCCGCGACGCCGTGTACGCCCTCGCCGCGGGGACTGCCGGACCCGACACCCTCGTTCACCTGGACCGGTGGTCGCGGGGCCTGCCCGGGCGCGGCGCGTGCGGCCTGCTCGACGCCGCAGCGGGCCTGGCCGGCAGCCTCCTGCGCGCCTTCCCCGAACTCGTCCGGTCCCATCTGCGCGGGCCCTGTCCCGGCTGCGCCTCTTCGCCCGCGAGCGGTCCCGGGCACCGCCTCACCGTGGCCGTCCCGGACGTTTGCGACGCGGCCGCGGACGACCGGACCGAACCCCGCTTGCCCGCCCTGAAGGGAACACCGTGAAACTCCTGCTGGACTCCACCCGCTGCCAGGGCTACGGACTGTGCCAGGAACACGCACCGCACCTGGTCGAACTCGACGAGTGGGGCTACGCGAAGGTCCTCTCCGTCACCGTCCCGCCCGGCGCCGAGGAAGCGGCGCGCGCCTGCGCCGCGAGCTGCCCCAACTCCGCGCTCAGAGTGGAGAAGTGACATGGAACGTGATCTGAGCGCTCTCTTCGACCCCCGCTCGGTCGCCGTGGTCGGCGCCAGCGACGACCCGGCGAAGTACGGCCACGCGGTGGCCTCCCAGGCCTTGCGCGCCGACGGGCGGCGCCCGGTGCACCTGGTGAACCGGCGCGGCGGCACCGTCCTCGGCAGGCGGGCCGCCCCGTCCCTCGCCGCGATCGGCGAACCCGTCGAACTGGTGGTGATCTCCGTCCCCGGCAGCGGCTTCGAGACCGCCGTGGAAGAGGCCCTGGCCTGCGGGGCGAAGGCCATCGTCGGCATCACCGCCGGCTTCGCCGAAGCCGGCCCGGAGGGAGCGGCCCGGCAGCGCGCGATCGTCGCCCGGGTCCGGGCGGCCGGAGCCGTGCTCGTCGGACCCAACTGCCTGGGCATCGCCGACAACACGACCGAGCTGTACCTCGCCTCGGACCGTTTCGCACCCGGCGGCGTCGCCCTGCTGAGCCAGAGCGGCAACCTGGCCCTCGAACTCCAGCTCCGCGGCGCTCCGCACGGCCTGGGCTTCTCCCGGTTCGTCTCCCTCGGCAACCAGGCCGACGTCACCCTCGTCGACCTCGTCGAGGACTGTGCCCGCCACGAGGCCACCACGGCGATCGCCGTGTACGCCGAGGACTTCGGCGACGGCAGGGCCTTCGCCCGGGCCGCCGCCGCAGCGGGCAAGCCGGTGGTCCTGCTCACCGCCGGGCGCGGCTCCGCCTCGGCCCGCAGCGCCCGGTCGCACACCGGGGCGCTCACCACATCGGCCGATGTCGTGGCTGCCGCCTGCCGCGACGCGGGGGTGGAACTCGTGCGCACGCCGAGGGAGATGACCGTCGTACTGGCCGCCGTGAGCAGCCGCCCCGGGCCTCGTACGGGAGGGGGCCGGACCGCGGTCTTCACCGACGGCGGCGGCCACGGGGCGATCGCGGCGGACGCCGTCGAGGACGCCGGGCTCGACGTGCCGGAGCTCGCAGAGGCGACCCAGGCAGGCCTGCGGACCGTGCTGTGGCAGCAGTCGGCGGTCGCCAATCCGGTCGACCTGGCGGGGATGGGCGAGCAGGAGCCCCTGTCGTACGCCGACACGGTCGGGCACCTGCTCGCCGCCGACGAGGTCGACGCCGTCCTGATGACGGGCTACTTCGGCGGGTACGCGGCCTCCGAGGGCGGCCTGGGCGGCGGGCAGGCGGGCGGCTCCGCGCTCGCGGAGGGGGAGGCGCGGGCCGCCGAGAAGATCGTCACGCACGTCGCGGGCTCCTCGAAGCCCCTGGTGGTGCAGTCGATGTATCCGGGGTCGCCGAGCTGCCGGGTACTGGCCGGGGCCGGGATACCCGTGTTCGCCGCCACCGAGGACGCCGCCCGCGCGCTGTCGGCGATGACCGGCCGCGCACCGGGCTCCGTACCGGGGCTCCCCGCGCTGCCCGCTGCCGTCGCAGCGTTGCGGGATCCGGGGTACCACGGGGTACGCGTCCTGCTCGGCGCCGCCGGGGTGCCGTTCCCGGCCGCGCGGGAGGTCACCGACGAGGCCGGAGTCCTGGCCGCGGCCGGGGAGTTCGAGGGCCCGTACGTACTGAAGGCCCTGCACCTCCTGCACAAGTCCGACGCGGGTGGCGTGGCGCTGCACCTGGCGGATCGGGACGCGCTCCTCGCCGCCTACCGGGACATGCGCGCCCGGCTCGGCGCAGGCTCGTACTCGGTCGAAGCGATGGCGGACCTCTCGGACGGCATCGAGCTGATCGTGGGCGTGAACCGCGACCCCCGGTTCGGACCGGTGGCCATGGTCGGGCTCGGCGGGGTCCTCACCGAGACCCTGCGCGACGTGGCCTTCGCGCTGGCGCCCGTACCGGCGGTGCGGGCCGAGGAGTTGCTGCGGGGGCTGCGGACCGCGGCCCTGCTCGCGGGCGTCCGCGGCAGGCCGGCCGTCGACGTGGCCGCCGCGGCAGCCGTGATCGAACGCATCACGACGGTGGCCGCCGCGCATCCGGAGATCGCAGAGCTGGAGGTCAACCCCCTGCTGGTCCGCCCGGACGGCGCCTTGGCGCTCGACGCACGGGCCGTCCTGGGCTGACCGACCGGCCCGCCCTCCCGCACCTCTCACATCCCTTCCGTCCCTTCAGACCCTTCCGTCCCTTCCGACCCTTCCGACCCTTCCGTACCGGAGAACGTCATGGACTTCCGCTACACGCCCGAGCAGGCCGACCTCAAGGCCCGCGCCGCCGCCTACGCACAGCTCCTGATGGGATACGAGGACCAGTCCGAGGAAGCGGGCGGCCCCCTGCCCGCCGCGACGGTCCGCGAACTGACCCGCGCCGCCATGGACGCCGGCGTCTACGCGATCAACATGCCCGCAGCCTGGGGCGGGGCCGGCCTGTCCCTGCTGGACCAGGTCATCGTCGAGGAGGAGTTCGGCAAGGTCACCAACTGCCTCTGGGACATCCCCTGGCGGCCCGCGAACGTCCTCGCCCACGGCACCGAGGAACAGCGCGAGAAGTACCTCCTGCCCGTCATCCGGGGCGAGCGGTTCGACGCGTTCGCGGTCACCGAACCCGGTGCCGGCTCGGACCCCGGCTCGTGCACGAGCACCGCGACCCGCACCGAGGGCGGCTGGCTGCTGAACGGCGAGAAGTGGTTCGTGACCTGCGGTGACATCGCCGACTTCCTGCTGGTGCAGGCCGATGCGGGCCCGGAGCGGGCGGCAACCCTGTTCTTCGTGGACAAGGGGGCGGCGGGCGTCGAGATGACCCGGGTCCCCCGCTTCATGCACTCCGCGGTGAACGGGCACCCCGAGTTCACCTTCACCGACGTCTTCGTCGCCGACGAGGACGTGCTCGGCGGTGTCGGCAACGGCTACGAGCTGACGAAGGAATGGTTCACGGACGAGAGGCTGATGATCGCGGCACGGACCGTCGGAGCCGCGGAGCGGGCCCTGGAACTCGCCCGCGACTGGTCGGTGCGGCGCCGCCAGTTCGGCTCGCCCATCGCCGACTTCCAGCTGATCCAGGGCATGCTCGCCGACTGCGCCGTCGACATCGCCGTCAACCGCGCCTACACCCACCAGGTCGCCTGGGAAGCCGACCAGCCGCACACCGACCCCAAGACCCTGCACGCCAAGGCGTCCACGGCCAAGCTCGCCGCGAGCGAGGCCGCGGGACGGGTCATCGACCGGTGCGTGCAGATCTTCGGGGGCCGCGGCTACGACCGCTCGTACCCCGTCGAGCGGATGTACCGGGAACTGCGCGTCGACCGGATCTGGGAGGGGACCTCCGAGATCCAGCGCCTGATCATCGCGAACGAGCTCGTCAAGCGGGGTACGCGGGCACTCGCACTGCCCGGCCGCTCCTGACGGGTCCCCTTCGCCACGACGACCACCACCACCTGCCCCCTCACCCACGATCACGAGGACGAACAAGACATGGACTTCCGCCTCACCGCCCGTCAGGAAGAGCTCCGGGACGCGGCGCGCGCCCTCACCGGGTTCATCACGAAGTACGAGCTCGACTGCGAGGAGAACAACGGCCTGCCCCCGCAGGCCCACACCGAGATCCGCGACGCCGTCCTCGACAGCGGTCTCCAGGCCGTCAACATGCCCGTGGAGTGGGGCGGCGCCGGCCTGAGCATCCTGGAGCAGGTCACCGTCCAGGCCGAACTCGGCCGGCTCACCGGCGCCCTGTGGGACATGGTGTGGCGTCCGGCCAACGCACTGTCCTTCTGCACGCCGGAGCAGCGCGAGCGGTACCTCGTCCCGGTGATCCGGGGGCAGCGCCGCGACTGCTACGCGGTGAGCGAGCCGGAGGCCGGCTCCGACCCGCAGAGCCTGCGGACCACGGCGACGCGGACCGGGGACGGCGGCTGGGTGCTGAGCGGCGAGAAGTGGTTCGTCACCGTGGGCGACCACGCCGACTTCATGATCGTGCTCGCGGCCGCCGGGGAGGAGCGGGCACCGACCCTGTTCCTCGTCGACAAGGACACCCCGGGCATCGAGATGACCCGGGTGCCCCGCTGGATGCACACCTTCGTCTACGAGCACCCCGAGTTCACCTTCACCGATGTCCGTCTGCCCGCGGACGCCGTGCTCGGGGAGGTGGGCACCGGCTACGACATCACCCGCTCCTGGTTCACCGAGGAACGGCTGATGATCGCCGCGCGCACGATCGGAGCGGCGGAGCGGGCCCTCGAACTCGCCCGCGACTGGGCGGTCGAGCGCCGCCAGTTCGGCTCCCCCATCGCCGACTTCCAGCTGATCCAGGGCATGCTCGCCGACTGCGCCGTCGACATCGCCGTCAACCGCGCCTACACCCACCC
>NZ_JBHVYI010000066.1:0-50938 GCF_042880975.1 Streptomyces sp. NPDC058289 | reverse complement strand
GGGCTGGGTAGATCCAGCCTCGCCGGCGTTTGAGGCGCGGGGTCCGGGCGGAGTCCGGGGAACGGGGGAAGGGCGGGTAGGGGACCCAGCCCCGCAGGGCGGGCGGGCCCGCGGGGGCGGAGGTCATACGGTGGGGGCGTGGAATATCAGTCGTCGCTTCAGCCACTCGCGCGCGAGATCATCGCCCTGCCGCCCTCCCTCGGACCCGTCCGCCTCGTCGGGATCGACGGGCACGCCGGGTCCGGGAAGACCACCTTCGCGGGGGCGCTCGCCGAGGCGCTGGGCGGGGTTCCCGTGTTGCGGCTGGACGATGTGGCCACCCATGAGGAGCTGTTCGGCTGGGTGGGGCGGCTGCGCGCGCAGGTGCTGGAGCCGCTCGCCGCGGGGCGGGCCGCGCACTGGGCCCCGTACGACTGGGTCGAGCGGCGGTTCGGGCCGGAGCGGGTGCTGGAGCCCGGTCCGGTGCTGCTCGTCGAGGGGGTCGGTGCCGGACGGCGCGCCCTGCGCCCGTACCTGGCGCGGCTGCTGTGGATGGAGACGCCGCGTGCGAAGTCCTGGGGGCGCGGGCGCAACCGGGACGGGCGCGAACTTTCCGACTTCTGGGACGGATGGGAGCGCGCGGAGCTCGCGCACTTCTCGGATGATCCTTCGCGCCCCTTCGCCGACACCCTGGTGCGGCAGAGCAGTACGGGATACGAGTGGACTTCCGGGGCGGCCGGGGCGGCGGAATCCGGCGCTTGCGTGACGGAGGGTGACGAGTCCCCCCAGGCCTGAAGGACGGCGGAAAGACCCTCCCCGCAGGTGCCTCCCGGCCGCTTGACCCGGGGGCGGGACGGCCTTACGTTCTGAAGAAGCGGCCCTCACCGGCCGCCACGGACGCGAAGCCCCCGATTGTTCCCCCGTGATCGGGGGCTTCGTTCTGTCCCCCGGCCCCCCGCGGTTCCCCGCCCGGCACTCCTCCGTCACGGCGTCGCACGGGGCGCATCCCGGCCGTTTTCTCACCCTGCGTCACCATGGACCGTCCCGATCTGCGCCCGGCAGGTCTTCGACGCACCCTACGTAAGGTGCGTAACCGCAGGTACGATGCACCCCTGATTTCATCGGCGCAGGAACAACTCGCGGACGCATCGCGGGGGTTGCTGGGCACCACGGGGGCAGGCTTGTGGGGGATGTGATGGACTTCGCCGCGCACGGCAACAGCGCGCACGCCCCGGCCGAACTCGCCTGGCTGCGAGGAGTGGACGCCTGCACGATGGGCGCCTACCCGCAGGCCGAGGAGGAGTTCCGGGCGGCCGTACGACTCGATCCCGGGATGGCCGATGCCTGGCTGGGCCTGCACGCGCTCCGCGTCGACACCACCAACGCGTTATTGCGCATGTACGCCCACCGGGACCGCTTCGGGGAGCAGCGGGCCCGCCACCGGCGGACGCTGAACTCCTGGTACTGGCTGGGCTGGTGGGTGCAGCCGGTACTGGAGACCAGGCGGGACCTGCTGTTGGCGCACGCCTCGCACTGGCTGGACGGGCGCCACGTCCCCGAGCTGGACCAGGCGCTGGCGGCCCTGCCGCCCGTGGACACCGACCCCCAGGTGCGCTTCCTGCACGCCTGCCGGGCGTACCTGGTCAAGGACTGGGAGCAGTTGGTGCGCTCCACCGAATCGCTGGTCGACGATCCGCTCCTGGGCATCGAGGCGGGCCTGTTCGGCGGGATGGCCCGGGTCCGGCTGGAGATGTACGGGCAGGCCGAGCCGCTGCTGGCGGCCTCCCTGATGCGCTGCCGCAGCGAGCAGCCCCAGCGCAAGGAGCTGCGGTACTGGCTGGCGCGGGCGCACGAGGGGACCGGGCGCAGCGCGGCGGCCCTGCCCCTGTACCGGGCGGTGCACCGGGTGGACCCGGCGTTCATGGACACGGCGGCCCGGCTGACGGCGATCGAGGACAGCGAGGACGCCGACGGCCTGGCCGGGTACGCGAGCGGCGCGGGCTACGAGGCCTTCGGCGGGCACGGACCGGCCCCGTCGGGCGGGGACTTCGCGGCGGTGGCACTGGGCGGCGGCGGTCCGGTCCAGGGGATCGCCGCCGACGGACAGCCGGATGCGGACCCGCTGGCAGCGGCCGACCCGCCGGAACCGCGGCACGGCCCGGGAACGCCGGGGCCCGGCGCGGGTCTGCCGGCAGGCGTACGGCGCAAGGCCTCCCTGCCCGCGCAGCCGGGACCGGTGGAGCTGCCGACCGGGCCGGCGGATCCGGCGGCGCTGGCCGAGGCGCTCGCCGAGCTGGAGCGGATGGTGGGCCTCGAGCCGGTCAAGCGGCAGGTGAAGGCGCTCTCCGCGCAGCTGCACATGGCCAGGCTGCGGACGGGGCAGGGGCTGCCGGTGCAGCCGCCGAAACGCCACTTCGTCTTCTCCGGGCCGTCGGGCACGGGGAAGACCACGGTGGCCCGGATCCTGGGCCGGGTCTTCTACGCGCTGGGCCTGCTCGGCGGCGACCATCTCGTGGAGGCCGGGCGCGCCGACCTGGTCGGCGAGTTCCTCGGGCAGACCGCGGTGAAGGCGAACGAGCTGATCGACTCGGCGATCGGCGGGGTGCTGTTCGTGGACGAGGCGTACAGCCTCTCCAACTCCGGCTACAGCAAGGGCGACGCGTACGGCGACGAGGCCCTGCAGGTGCTCCTGAAGCGGGCGGAGGACAACCGCGACCACCTGGTCGTGATCCTCGCGGGCTATCCGGCGGGGATGGACCGGCTGCTCGCCACGAATCCGGGGCTGTCCTCACGGTTCACCACGCGGGTGGACTTCCCCAGCTACCGGCCGCTGGAACTCACGTCGATCGGCGGGGTGCTGGCGGACGCCAACGGCGACCGGTGGGACGAGGAGGCGCTGGAGGAGCTGCGCAGCATCAGCGGGCACGTGGTGGAGCAGGGGTGGATCGACGAGCTGGGCAACGGGCGGTTCCTGCGCACGCTGTACGAGAAGAGCTGCGCGTACCGGGACCTGCGGCTGTCGGGCTTCACCGGTGATCCGTCCCGGGAGGACCTCTCCACCCTGCGGCTCGCGGACCTGATGCAGGCGTACGGGGAGGTCCTGTCGGGCCGCGGCCCCCAGGAGCGGCCGGAGCCGCCGCCCCTGTGAGCGCCTCCGGCGCCCGTACCGCGCCGGCATCCCGCAGCCCCGTGCGCGCTACGGCATGTCCGGCACCGGGCCGGCGCAGGCCGCGAAGGCGTTGAGGGCCATGAGGGCGACGACCGCGGCGATCAGGAACCAGACCGCCGAGAGGGGCCGTCCGCCGTACTGCTCGGCCCACCGCTCGTCCGCCTCGCCGTCGCCGAGCCTGCCTTGCAGCAGGGCCCGGACCCGGTCCGCGAACTCCGGTTCCGCCGCCGCGCGTTCCCTCAGGGCCGATTCGAGGGCCAGGGCCGCGGCCGGTGCGTAGGGTTCGCGCTCGAAGGCGGCGACGGCGCCCACCCCTTCGGCCGGCAGCCCGTCGAGGAGCACCTCGCGCAGTCGGCGCGCCACCGGGGAGGGTGCGTCGGGGTCCTCCCTCAGGAGGTCCAGCACCCTGCGGGCGGTGTCCCGGAGGTCCGGGTCCTGAAGCTCCGGATCCTGGAGCTCCGGGATCCGGTGCCCGCCGGACCCGTCAGGCCCACCGGACCCGTCGTGCTCGTCGCGTCGCTCGTCGCGCTCGCCGTGTTCGTCCCGTTCGTCGGACCGCATGGCCCCGCCCCTTCCCACGCCGTACGGCGAGTATGGCGGCCCGGCGCGGCCGCCGGACCCGTCGTGCGACGGGTCCGGCGCCGGTCCTGCGAAGGCGTCAGCCGGTGAGCGCCCCCTCCGAGCGGAGTTCGGGTCTGCGGGCGTGCGGTGCCGTGCGGTGCGCGGGGTCGCGCACCTCGCCCACCAGCGTTTCCAGTACGTCCTCCATGGCGACCAGGCCGAGGACCCGGCCCGAGGGGTCGGCGACCTGCGCCAGGTGCGTCGCGTCGCGGCGCATCACCGTCAGGGCGTCGTCCAGCGGGAGCGTGGAGCAGACCGTGGTCATCCGGCGCCAGACCCGCTGGGGCACGGCCCGTTCCCGGTCTTCCAGGTCCAGGACGTCCTTCACGTGCAGGTAGCCCATGAAGGCACCGCTGTCGGCGCGGACGGGGAACCGGGAGTACCCGGTGCGGACCGTCAGCTGCTCGATCTGGCGCGGGGTGACGGACGGTCCGACCGTCACCAGCCGGTCCGGGGCGAGGAGGACGTCGGTGACCGGGCGGCTGCCCAGTTCCAGCGCGTCCTCCAGGCGCTCCTGTTCCACCGGCTCCAGCAGACCGGCCTGCCGGGAGTCCTTGAGCAGGCGGCCGAGCTGGGCGGAGGTGTAGACGGCCTCGACCTCGTCCTTGGGCTCCACCTTGAAGAGCCTCAGGATCAGCGTGGCGCAGGCGCCGAGGGCCGTGGTGACCGGTCCGCAGACCCGCGCGAAGGCGACCAGTCCGGGGCTGAACCACAGGGCCGTCTTCTCGGGGGCGGCCATGGCGAGGTTCTTGGGGACCATCTCGCCGATGACCAGGTGGAGGAAGATCACCACGGTGAGGGCCACCGCGTAGCCCAGCGGGTGGATCAGCCCTTCGGGCACGTGGGCGGCGTGGAAGACGGGCTCCAGGAGCCGGGCCACGGTGGGTTCGGCCACGGCGCCGAGGGTGAGCGAGCACATGGTGATGCCGAACTGTGCGGCGGCCATCATGCGCGGCAGGTTCTCCAGGCCGTGGAGCACCTGGCGGGCCCGCTTGGAGTCGGCGGCCAGGGGTTCGATCTGGCTGCGCCGGACGGAGACGAGGGCGAACTCGGCGCCGACGAAGAAGCCGTTGGCCAGGACGAGGAGCAGGGCGAACAGCAGTTGGAGCGCGTTCACCGGCCACCCACCTGTGCCAGCTCGGCGGGGGCGGCGGTGCCCGGGCCGAATCCGTAGAAGCCCTGCCCGTCGGAGCCCGGTGCGTCGGGGCCCGCGGGGGCGGTGCGCACGAGGCGGACCCGCTCGGCGCGGTAGCGGCGGACCTGGCGCACGGAGAGCTTCCAGCCGGGGAGTTCGGCGCGGTCCCCGGGGGCGGGGATGCGGCCGAGCAGGTCGGCGACGAGCCCGGCGACGGTCTCGTACGGGCCTTCGGGGACCTCCAGGCCTATGCGGCGCAGGGTCTGCACGCGGCAGCTGCCGTCGGCCTCCCAGGAGGGGCGGCCGTCCTCGGCGGGTACGGCGGCCAGTTCGGGGCTGCCGTCCTCCGCGAGGTCGTGCTCGTCGCGGACTTCGCCGACGAGCTCCTCCACGATGTCCTCCAGGGTGACGACGCCGGCGGTGCCGCCGTACTCGTCGACGACCACGGCCATGGGCTGTTCGCTGCGCAGCCGTTCCAGCAGCGGCTGCACCGGCAGGGAGCCGGGCACCAGCAGGGGGGCCACGCAGATCCCGCTGACGCTGGTGCGGGCGCGCTCGGACTCGGGCACGGCGAGGGCGTCCTTGAGGTGGACGACCCCGGTGATCTCGTCGATGCGCTCGCGGTAGACGGGGAAGCGGGACAGGCCCGTGGCGCGGGTCAGGTTGAGCACGTCGGCCGCGGTGGCCGTGTGCTGGAGGGCGCTGACCTTGACCCGGGGGGTCATGACCAGCTGCGCCGTGAGCTCGCCCAGCGACAGGGTCCGTACGAAGAGGTCGGCGGTGTCCTGTTCCAGGGCTCCGGCCTGGGCCGAATGGCGGACCAGGGAGACCAGTTCGCCGGGGGTGCGGGCGGAGGCCATCTCTTCGGTGGGCTCCACGCCGAGCGCCCGGACGAGCCGGTTGGCGACGGCGTTGAGGCCCGCGATGACGGGCCGGAAGACCCGGGAGAAGACGTGCTGCGGGCCGGCCACGAATCGGGCCACCTGGAGCGGCCGGGAGACGGCCCAGTTCTTCGGGACGAGCTCGCCGACGACCATCTGGACGGCGGAGGCGAGCAGCATGCCGATGACGACGGCCGCGCCGGGTACGGCGCCCTTGGGGAGGCCGGTCGCTTCGAGCGGCCCGGCCAGCAGGGCGGCGAGGGCGGGCTCGGCGAGCATGCCGACCACGAGGGAGGTGATGGTGATGCCGAGCTGGGTGCCCGAGAGCTGGAAGGACAGCTCTCGCAGGGCTGCGACGACCGTGCGGGCACGGCGGTCGCCCTCGGCCGCGGCGCGTTCGGCCTCGGGTCTCTCGACGGTGACGAGGCCGAATTCGGCTGCCACGAAGAAACCGTTGGCGAGGATCAGGGCGAATGCCGCCACGAGCAGAAGTAGCGGGATGGTCATGCCGCCGCCTCCGTGGGGAGGGCGGCGCGTGTACTACCGGACGATCCGTCCATTGCTGGAGGGAGTCACTCCTCGAGTCGCAGGTGCCCACGGGCCTCGGGGTCCCGGGGCCGGTGGGAGGGCGCACGGTCGCGCCCCCACACCAGGTTAGTCATTGAGATCGCAGCCGCAATGGGACGCAGCGACGAGGTCGGCCGGGCTCAGTCGTTCTTTGAGCCGGTTCCGTGGGCTTCGGCCAGGGCGCGCAGGGCGCGGGCGTCGCCGATCGCCTGGGCCTTGGCGACCCCGGGCTGGATGCCGAGGGCGGGCAGGCTGGTGCCGTCGTTCAGGTCGAGGAACACCCAGGCGTCGCCGGGGCGGAGGTTGACGCGCAGGATCTGCGCCCACTCCAGGCGGCGGGTGGTGGTGAGGTTGACGACCGTGACCCCGGTCTCGTCGGCCACCACCTTGGGGCGGCTGAGCAGGACGAGGACGGAGGAGAGCAGGGCCGCGGTGAAGACGAAGGCGATCCGCTCACCGGGGTGCAGGGTTTCGAGGCTCAGGGCGATCGCCGTGATCGTGACGAACATGGCGGCGCCCACGCCCAGCAGGACGGCCCGGGTGCGGGTCGGCCGGAAGGTGACCGGCAGGGCGGGCGGTGCGGGCTGGGCGGTGGCGTCGGCCATGTTCGTCAGGTGCCTTCGGATGGTGCCGGGTGGTGAGGGTACGCGCGGCGGGGTGCCGTCGTACGCGTCAGAGGCGGCAGGCGTGGATCGAGGTGGTGAGGATCGCGCGCGCGCCGAGCTCGTACAGGTCGTCCATGATCCGCTGGGCCTCCTTGGCGGGGACCATGGCGCGGACGGCGACCCAGCCCTCGTTGTGCAGCGGGGAGACGGTCGGCGACTCCAGGCCCGGGGTGAGGGCGACCGCGCGCTCCAGGTGCTCGGCGCGGCAGTCGTAGTCCATCATCACGTAGCTGCGGGCGACCAGGACGCCCTGGAGGCGGCGCAGGAACTGCTGGGCCCGGGGGTCCTCGGGGTCGGTTCCGTTGCCGCGGATGACGACGGCCTCGGAGGTCATGATCGGCTCGCCGATGACCTCCAGTCCGGCGTTGCGCAGGCTGGTGCCGGTCTCGACGACGTCGGCGATGATCTGGGCGACGCCGAGCTGGATGGCGGTCTCGACCGCGCCGTCGAGGTGGACGACGGAGGCTTCGATGCCCTTGTCGGCGAGGTGCTTCGCGACGATTCCCTCGTACGAGGTCGCAATGGTCATCCCGTGGAAGTCCTCGGGGCCCTTCGCGGTGCCGGGGATGGTGGCGTAGCGGAAGGTGGAGCGGCCGAAGTTCAGCGGCAGGATCTCCTCGGCGCTGGCGCCGGAGTCGAGCAGCAGGTCGCGGCCGGTGATGCCGATGTCGAGCTTGCCGGAGGACACGTAGATCGCGATGTCCTTGGGGCGGAGGTAGAAGAACTCCACCTCGTTGTCGGGGTCGACGACCACGAGCTCCTTGGACTCCTTGCGCATCCGGTAGCCGGCCTCATGGAGCATCGCCGACGCCGGTCCGGAGAGTGAACCCTTGTTGGGGACGGCGATGCGCAGCATGGGGCTTCCTTTGGTGCGTAGGTGCGAAAGGGCGTGCTGGTGTGCGGGTACCGGGCGCGCGGACGCCCCGGCAGTGTGTGCCGGGGCCCGCGCGGAACTGCTGCGGCCTGAGAACTGGTGCGGCCTAGAGGTGCGCGTAGACGTCGTCGAGGGAGATCCCGCGCGCCACCATCATCACCTGGACGTGGTAGAGCAGCTGGGAGATTTCCTCGGCGGCGGCTTCCTTGCTCTCGTACTCGGCGGCCATCCAGACCTCGGCGGCCTCCTCGACGACCTTCTTGCCGATGGCATGGACACCCTTGCCGACCAGCTCTGCGGTGCGGGAGGTGCTCGGGTCGCCGTTGGCGGCCTTGAGCTGGAGCTCGGTGAAGAGCTCTTCGAAGCTCTTGGGGGGTTTGTTCGCCATGATGGTCCTCAGAATACGGGGTCGGCGGCTGCCTACTGGCGCCAGGGTTCGCTGACGGTCCGCAGGGTCATGGCCGTGGAGACGGCGGCGGTGACCGCTTCGTGCCCCTTGTCCTCGTTCGACCCCTCGAGCCCGGCGCGGTCCAGCGCCTGCTCGTCGTTGTCGCAGGTCAGTACGCCGAAGCCGACGGGGACTCCGGTGTCGATCGACACCTGTACCAGGCCCTGGGTGACGCCCTGGCAGACGTAGTCGAAGTGCGGGGTGCCGCCGCGGATGACCACGCCGAGGGCGACGATGGCATCGTAACCGCGACCGGCCAGTACCTTCGCCACGACCGGGAGCTCGAAGCTGCCCGGGACGCGCAGCAGGGTGGGCTCGTCGATCCCCAGCTCGTGCAGGGCCCGCAGGGCGCCGTCCACCAGGCCGTCCATGACCTTCTCGTGCCACTGGGCCGCGATCACGGCGACGCGCAGGTCTCCGCAGTTCTTCACGCTCAGTTCGGGTGCGCCCTTGCCGCTCACAGCTCTGCTCCTCGTTGCGATTCGTATGGTGTGGGGTGGTGCTCGGGGATGGTGGTACCGGTTACTGGTTGCCGCAGGCGGACGTGGTCACTGCCCCTTCGAGCCAGGGCAGGTCGTGGCCCATCCGGTCCCGCTTGGTGCGCAGGTAGCGCAGGTTGTGCTCGCCCGCCTCCATGGGCATCGGCTCCCGGTCGGAAACCTTGATGCCGTGGCTGATGAGGGCTTCCGCCTTCTCGGGGTTGTTGGTCAGCAGCCGGACGCTGTGGACACCGAGGTCGGCGAGCATCTGGGCGCCGGCCCCGTAGTCGCGGGCGTCGGCCGGCAGGCCCAGTTCGAGGTTGGCGTCGAGGGTGTCGCGGCCGCGCTCCTGGAGCTCGTACGCGCGCAGCTTGGACAGCAGGCCGATGCCGCGGCCCTCGTGACCGCGCAGGTAGACGATCACACCGCGGCCGGCCGCCTGGACCCGCTCCATGGCGGAGTGCAGCTGGGGGCCGCAGTCGCAGCGCTGGGACTGGAAGATGTCCCCGGTCAGGCACTCGGAGTGCATGCGGACCAGGACGTCCTCGCCGTCGCCGATCTCGCCGTGGACGAGGGCGACGTGCTCGACCCCGTCGACGGTGGAGCGGAACCCGTACGCGGTGAAGTGACCGAAGGCGGTCGGCAGGCTGACCTGGGCCTCGCGGCGCACGGTCGGCTCGGCGGAGCGGCGGTAGGCGATCAGGTCCTCGATGGAGATGATCGTCAGGCCGTGCTTGCGGGCGAAGGGGATCAGCTCGGGCAGTCGCAGCATCACCCCGTCCTCGCCGGCGATCTCCACGATGGCGCCGGCCGGACGCAGGCCCGCGAGGCGGGCGAGGTCGACCGCGGCCTCGGTGTGGCCGTTGCGGACCAGGACGCCACCGGGCTTGGCGCGCAGCGGGAAGACGTGCCCGGGGCGGACGAAGTCTTCGGGGCCCGAGACACCGTCGGCCAGCAGCCGCAGGGTGGTGGCGCGGTCGGCGGCCGAGATGCCGGTGGTGACGCCGTGGGCGCCGCTCGCGTCGACCGACACGGTGAAGGCGGTCTGCATCGACTCGGTGTTGTGCTGGACCATCTGCGGGAGTTCGAGCCGCTCCAGCTCGTCGCCCTCGAGCGGGGCGCAGATCAGGCCGCGGCACTCGCTCATCATGAACGCGATGATCTCGGGGGTGGCCTTCTCGGCCGCGATGACGAGGTCGCCCTCGTTCTCGCGGTCCTCGTCGTCGACGACGACCACGGGACGGCCGGCCGCGATGTCGCGGATGGCCTGCTCGACGGGGTCGAGGCGGAAGACCTCTTCGCGCTCGACGTCGGGCACGGGCTTCAGGACGGGGTTCGGGGAGGTCATGCCGTTGCTCCTTCCAGAGCCGGGGCGGTGGTGGTGCGCGAGCGCTGGTACCAGTCGTACGCGCCCCAGACGACGAGGGCGAAGTACACGACGTAGACGAGGCCGGAGAAGGCCAGTCCGCTGTTGAAGGCGAGGGGTACGCCGACCAGGTCGACGAGGAGCCAGGCGAACCAGAACTCGACCAGGCCGCGGGCCTGGGCGACCATCGCGACGATGGTGCCGACGAAGATGTAGGCGTCGGCCCACGGGCTCCACGACAGGCTCGGGTAGAGGGTGAACAGTCCGCCGACGGCCAGGGTCCCGGCGGCCGCGCCGGCCAGCAGGAGCCCGCGCTCCTTCCAGGAAGCGGTGCGGACGGCGATGGAGCCGTCCTGGGCGTCCTGCTTGCCGCGCTGCCAGGCGCGCCAGCCCCACACGGCCACGCCGATGACGAGGAGCTGCTTGCCGACCCCGCCTGCGAGATGGGCGGAGGCGTAGGCGCCGACGAGGATCAGGCCGGAGAGGAGCTGGGCGGGCCAGGTCCATATGGAGCGCCGCCAGCCGAGCGCGAGGGCGCCCAGGCCGATCAGGTTGCCGATCATGTCGGACCAGATGACCTTCTGGTCGAAGACCTCGAAGGCCTCGGTGTTGAGCCAGGTCAGGGCGCTCACTTGGACTCCCCCGTGGTGTGGAGCGGGTCGACACCGGCGGCCAGCAGGCGCTCGACGTACTTGGCCAGGACGTCGACCTCGAGGTTGACCGGGTCGCCGGCCTTCTTGATGCCCAGGGTGGTCAGCGCGAGGGTGGTGGGGATGAGGCTGATGGTGAACCAGTCCGCTGCGGCCTCGACCACGGTGAGGCTGACTCCGTCGACCGTGATGGAGCCCTTCTCGACCACGTAGCGGGAGAGGTTCTGCGGGAGGGCGACCTTGACGATCTCCCAGTGCTCGGAGGGGGTCCGGTCGAGGATCTCGCCGGTTCCGTCCACGTGCCCCTGGACCAGGTGGCCGCCGAGCCGTCCGCCGAGCGCCATCGGGCGCTCCAGGTTGACCCGGGAGCCCCGGGTGAGGGCGCCGAGGCTGGAGCGGTTCAGGGTCTCCTGCATGACGTCGGCGGTGAACTCGCCGTCACCGGTCTCCACGACCGTCAGGCAGACGCCGTTCACGGCGATGGAGTCGCCGTGCTTGGCGTCGTCGGTGACGACCGGGCCGCGCAGGCGGAAGCGGGAGGCTTCGGCGAGCTCCTCGACGGCGACGACCTCGCCCAGTTCTTCGACGATTCCGGTGAACACTCAGTGCTCCTTGAGGGCTGTGGGGGCGGTGGGGGCCGACGCGGGGACGGCGGTGACGCGGATGTCCGTGCCGATGCGGACGGTTTCGGTGATCCGGAGCCGGAGCGCGTCGGCGAGGGTGCCGATGCCGGCGTCGGCGAGGGCGAGCGGGCCCGCGCCGAGGAGGACGGGGGCGAGGTAGCCGACGACCTTGTCGACGGCCCCGGCGGCGACGAAGGCGCCGGCCAGGGTGGGGCCGCCTTCGAGGAGGACGGAGCGGATGCCGCGCCCGTACAGCTCGCGCAGCAGGGCGTCCACGGAGATCCCGTACTTGTCGTACGGGAGCCGGGCCAGCTCCACTCCGGCGAGGTGGCGGGTGGCAGTGTCTTCGAGGTTCTCGGCGACAACGATCAGGGTGGGCGCGGCCTCGTCCAGGACCCGGGCGGTGGGCCGGATGGTGGCGTGGGTGTCCAGGACCACGCGCAGGGGCTGGTCGGCGGCGGTGAAGCCGTCGATCCCCCGTACCGCGAGGTGCGGGTCATCGGCGCGCAGGGTGCCGGAGCCGACGACGACGGCGTCGGACTCGGCGCGCAGCCGGTGGACGTCGGCGCGGGACTCGGGGGAGCTGATCCAGCGGCTGGTGCCGTCGGCGGCCGCGATGCGGCCGTCGAGGGTCGCGGCGTACTTCCACAGGATGTACGGGCGGCCCAGGCGCACGGAGGTCAGCCAGGCGGCGTTGCCAGCCTCGGCCTCCTCGGCGAGCAGTCCGGCCGCGGTGTCGACCCCGGCGGCGCGCAGGGTGGCGCCGCCGCCGCTGGCCTGCGGGTTCGGGTCGGAGACCGCGTAGACCACGCGGGTGATCCCGGCGGCGATGAGGGCCTGCGCGCAGGGTCCCGTACGGCCCGTGTGGTTGCAGGGTTCGAGGGTGACGTAGGCGGTGCCGCCGCGGGCTGCCGCGCCTGCCGCGTTCAGGGCGTGGATCTCTGCGTGCGGGCCGCCGGCCCGCTCGTGCCAGCCTTCGCCCACGACGGCGCCCGAGGCGTCGGTGATGACGCAGCCGACGACCGGGTTGGGACTGGTGGAGCCGAGTCCGCGCGCGGCGAGCTCGATGGCTCGGCGCATGGCGCGGGTGCCCGCGTCGGGTGCTGCGTGCGCGGCGTGTGTCGCCACCGGGTCCTCCTGCCTCATCGGGCACGGACTCCGGGGCCTGTCGGGATACGACAGATGAAGCGGGTAGCACACGCGGGGACGCCGAGGCCGGAAAAACGGTCCGTTCGACAGCACGTCCCGAGGGATGTGCCGGTGGACCGCCGACGGCGGCGTACCGGTGACTGGCCCGCCGCGCACTGCCTCCCATCCGGACTTTAACCGTCGGTCCAGGAATTTCACCTGGTCAACCGGCCGCTGGCTGCGGACGGGTCGCGGACTATAACCGCCGGTTCGGAATTACACCGACCCCGGAGTGCGCTGCTACTGGTACTGAAGCCAGTGTGCCACGGGTGATCGGCGGCCATACAGGTGAGTCAATGTGGCCTGGGTCACACGCGGGGTGGTCCTCGAGCGCGCCGATTGCGCCGTTCGGCCGATTCGCTCCCCTATGTACGCACGGAGGGCCCGAGGCGGGTCCCGCACGGGACCACCTCCCGCCGAATCCCCACCGGAGCCCCACCGGAGCCCCAGCGGAGTCACGCCGGAGTCGCGCCGGAGCCCAGCCGGACTCTCATCGGAGCCCCCACCGAAAGCCCTGACGGAACGCGCGCCGAGCCTTGCCGGATCGCGCACTTTGGTCCAGACCTATTGACGGGTTGGTCTAGTCCTCTTAACGTTCCCTTCATCTTCCCCGGGAGACAGCCCGTCAGATGTGCGCACGTCACGGGCCAACACGCACCACGTTTCAGCCTGTTGTGTCCTGCCATCCTCCCCTCCCCAGGAGGCACAATGCTGTCCCCCACCAAGACGAGGGCCATGCTCCTGACGTCCGGCGCCGCAATCGCCGGGCTGCTGGTCGCGGGGCTCTCGGCGGGCGTCTCGCACGCCGCCGACAACGAGTCCTGTCGCCCCGACGGTCTGTACAAGACCGCGGGCGTGGACGTCCCGTACTGCTCGGTCTACGACACCGAGGGCCGCGAGAAGATGGGCGCCGACCACCAGCGCCGCGTCATCGGCTACTTCACGGGCTGGCGCACGGGCAAGGACGGCACCCCTGCCTACCTGCCCAACAACATCCCGTGGTCCAAGGTCACCCACCTGAACTACGCCTTCGCCCACGTCGACGGCAACAACAAGATCTCGGTCGGCTCGGACAATGCGAACAACTCCGCCACCGGGATGACCTGGCCGGGTGTCGCGGGTGCCGAGATGGACCCCGCCCTCCCTTACAAGGGCAATTTCAATCTGCTGAACAAATTCAAGAAGCAGTACCCGAACGTCAAGACGCTGATCTCGGTCGGCGGCTGGGCCGAGACCGGCGGCTACTTCGGCGACGACGGCAACCGCGTCGCGTCGGGCGGCTTCTATTCGATGGCCACCAACGCCGACGGCTCGGTCAACCAGGCCGGCATCGACACCTTCGCGGACTCCTCGGTCGAGTTCATCCGCAAGTACGGGTTCAACGGCGTCGACATCGACTACGAGTACCCGACCACGATGAAGGACGCGGGCAACCCGCTGGACTGGCAGCTGTCCAACGCCCGCCGGGCCGGGCTGGTCAAGGGCTACGACGTCCTGATGAAGTCCCTGCGCGAGAAGCTCGACCGGGCCGGCGCCGCCGACGGCAAGCACTACCTGCTGACCGTCGCCGCCCCCTCCTCCGGCTACCTGCTGCGCGGCATGGAGACCTTCCAGATGCAGAAGTATCTGGACTACGTCAACATCATGTCCTACGACCTGCACGGCGCCTGGAACGAGTACGTCGGCCCCAACGCCTCGCTCTTCGACGACGGCAAGGACGCCGAACTGGCGGCCGCCAACGTCTACGGCAGCTCGCAGTACGGCAACGTCGGTTACCTCAACACCGACTGGGCCTACCACTACTTCCGCGGCTCCATGCCGGCCGGCCGCATCAACATCGGCCTGCCCTATTACACCCGCGGGTTCAAGAACGTCCAGGGCGGCACCGACGGCCTGTGGGGCAAGGCCTCGGCGACGACCTGCCCGGCCGGCGCGGGTCTGACCAAGTGCGGTGACGGCGCGGTCGGCATCGACAACCTGTGGCACGACAAGGACACCAACGGGGTCGAGTCCCCGGCCGGTTCCAACCCGATGTGGCACGCCAAGAACCTCGAGAAGGGGATCGTCGGCGACTACGTCACCAAGTACGGCTTCCCGGCGAACACCACGCTGACCGGCACCTACGTCCGCAAGTACGACGCGAACCTGGTCGCCCCGTGGCTGTGGAACGCGCAGAAGAAGGTCTTCCTCTCCACGGAGGACGAGCAGTCGGTGGCGGCCAAGGCCGACTACGTGGTCAACCGCGGCATCGGCGGCACCATGGTCTGGGAGATGGCCGGCGACTACGGCTGGAACGCCGCCAAGGGCCAGTACGAGATCGGCGACACGCTGACCTCCGTGATGTACGACAAGTTCAAGGCGGCCTCCCCGTACGGCGCCAAGAAGTCCAACACCGCGCTGCCGACGCAGGCCGTGGACATCAAGACGGAGTTCAACGAGTTCAAGCTCGGCGACTCCAACTACCCGATCACCCCGAAGCTCAAGATCACCAACAACACCACGGCGACCCTGCCGGGCGGCACGGAGTTCCAGTTCGACTACTCGACCTCCTCGCCGGCCAACGCCTCCGACCAGTCGGGCTTCGGCACCAAGGTGATCAAGAGCGACCACACCGGCAGCAACGTCGGCGGTCTGAAGGGCGACTTCCACCGGGTCTCGCTGAAGCTCCCGGCGTGGCAGACGCTCGCCCCCGGCGCCTCGGTCGACCTGGCCTTCAACTACTACCTGCCGGTCTCGACGCCCTCCAACTGGACGGTGAACATCTCCGGCACGACGTACGCGCTCGCCGGTGACCTGGCGCGCGGCACCACGGTGGTCCAGCCGGGCAGCACCACGCCGCCCACGACCCCGCCGACCACGCCGCCCACCACCCCGCCGACGACTCCCCCGACCACGCCGCCGACCACGCCTCCCACGACCCCTCCGGGCGGCACGTGCACCAACCCCGCGTACGTGGCGGGCACGGTCTACAACAGCGGAAACGTCGTCTCGCACCAGGGCCGCAACTGGAAGGCCCAGTGGTGGACGCAGAACGAAACGCCCGGCACCACGGGCGAGTGGGGCGTCTGGAAGGACCAGGGCGCCTGCTGACACCCCGCGCGGTGACCTCGTAGGTGAAGGAACGTGAGGACCCGGTGGCCCGGCGGCCACCGGGTCCTCACGTTCCCCCGGACGGTCCGGCGATCTTGTCGAGCCCCGCCAACTTCCTTGCTCCCGTGGGCTGTACGGTCCCAGGTGGCGGGCTCACACGGGAGCGCGCCGGCCTGAGAAGGGAGCGGACACCATGGGCGGCATCCTGGTCACGGGAGGCACGGGGAACCTGGGGGCGCGGGTCGTCGCCCGGCTGCGGGAGGCGGGCCACGACGACGTCCGCGTGCTGAGCCGGCACGCACCCGTACATCCCGTGGACCTGCTGAACGGCACCGGACTCGACGCGGCGATGGCGGGCGCCGAGGTGGTCGTGCACTGCGCGACGGCGACGCGCGGCGGTGACGAGGTGGCCGCCGGACACCTGATCGAGGCGGCCCGGCGGGCCGGGACGGTCCGGAACATCGTCTACATCTCGATCGTGGGGGTGGACGTGGTCCCCCTCGGCTACTACCGGAGCAAGCTGGCGGTGGAACGGCTGCTGGAGGCCTCCGGGCTCGGCGTGACGATTCTGCGGACGACGCAGTTCCACGACCTGGTGGCCCGGGTGTCCGGAACGGCGGCGAAGCTGCCGGTGGTCCTGCTGCCCAAGGGGGTCCGGGTGCAGCCGATCGCCGCCGAGGAGGTCGCGGACCGGCTCGCGGAGCTGGCGGTACCGGACCCGGCGGGCCGGGTCCCGGACATGGGCGGCCCCGAGACCCACACGCTGACGGACCTCGGCCGTGCGTACCTGGCCGCGCGGGGCATCCACCGGCGCGTGGTGCCGCTCCCGCTGGCCGGCAAGGCGTACGCCGGGTTCGTCCGCGGCGGCAACCTGGCGCCCGCGCACGCGGTGGGCAAGAAGACCTTCGCGCAGTTCCTGGCCGCCCGCAGAGCCGGCTGAGGGCAGTCGGCCGTCGCGGCGGGGCGGTCAGGGCGGGCGGGGCGGGCGGGGCGGGCAGATCGGGCCGCGCGGGCTCCGGCCTCAGGCCGCGAAGAGGACGGACTGTGCCGATTCGCGGGCGGCGAGCCGTGCCCCCGTGAGCACCGCCGTGTCACCGAGGGCGCCGGCCCGGACCTCGGTCGGGACCGGGCTCAGGGCGGTGAGGCGGCGGGCGACCCTGGCCGCCAGGTCGGGTCCGCCCACGCGGCCGAGCTCCCCGCCGAGCACGACGCAGCCGGGGTCCAGGATCGCCGCGACGGCCGCCGCCCCGAGGGCCAGCCGGTCGGCAAGGGCGTCGAGGAAATCCGGTCCGGCAGCGCCCGCGACGGCCTCCTCGACCGGCCCCTCGTAGCCGTGGGCCGCGGCGAGCGCGGCCACCCCGGACCGCCCGGCCAGCTCATGGAAGCCGCCGTCGCAGTTCGTGGCCGACGGGAGGCCGCCCGTCCCGGGCACCGGCAGGAAGCCGATCTCCCCCGCTCCGCCGGAGGCGCCCCGGCGCAGCCGCCCGTCCAGGACCACGGCGGCGCCGACCCCTTCGCCGAGCCAGAGCAGCACGAAGGAGTCCAGGTCCCGGGCCGCTCCGACCCGCTGTTCGGCCAGGGCGGCCAGGTTGGTCTCGTTCTCCACCACGACCACCGCGGGCAGCCGCCGCTGCACCGCCGCCACCAGGTCCCGGTGCCAGGCGGGCAGGCCGGCGGTGTCGCGGAGCTCTCCGGTGCCCGGGGCCACCAGCCCCGGCGCGCCGATCACCACCGTGTGGAGCCGGTCGGCGCCCGCTTCCCGGACGAGCTCCTCCAACCGGTCCACCGCTTCCTCCACGGCGTCCACCGGCAGGGCCGCCTGGGCCAGCGGCCGGCCGAGGAGGTCGGCGACGACCGCCGTGGCGCTGTCCGTCCGTACGTCGAGCGCGGCGAGGTACGCCCGCCGCGCGACGATCCCGTAGAGCTTGGCGTTGGGTCCGCGCCGCTGTTCGCCGGATTCCCCGACGACCTCGATCAGTCCGGCTCCGGTGAGGCGCTCCACCAAGTCGGCGACGGAGGGCCGGGACAGGCCGGTCAGCTCCTTGAGCTGGGGCGCCGTCAGGGGTCCCTCCTCCTGGAGGAGTTGGAGGGCGAGCCGGTCGTTGATGGCCCGGGCCGTGCTCGGCGAGGCGGGGGACGGAGCGGGGGACGCGGCGCGGGTGGTGGCGCGGGTGGTGGCGGTCAGGGCCTTGGCAGGAGTCACGACGCCCATCCTAGGAGTTCCGGGGGTTAACCATCAGGCAGGGTCCCTGATAGTTTACGAGCCATGACCGGGGAACCCGCACTCAGCCCGGCGCGACTGCGCCATGCCCGCTTCGCCATCGCCGGCGTCTTCTGCGCACACGGCGCGGTCACCGGCTCCTTCGCGACCCGCATCCCCTGGATCCAGGACCACGCGCAGCTCAGCGCGGGCACCCTGGGCCTGGCCCTCGCCTTCCCCGCGCTCGGCGCGGCGCTCACCATGCCGCTGGCCGGCCGCATCAACCACCGGTTCGGCGCCCGAACCGCCCTGCGGATGCTGCTGAGCCTGTGGACGCTCGCCCTCGTCCTCCCGAGCCTCGCCCCGAACCTGTGGACGCTCTGCTTCGTGCTCTTCGCCTACGGGGCCACCGCCGGCATGTCCGACGTGGCGATGAACGCGCTGGGCGTGGAGACCGAGAACCGGCTGGGGCGCTCGATCATGTCCTCCCTGCACGGCATGTGGAGCGTGGGCGCCCTGATCGGCTCGGCCGCCGGTACGGTCGCCGCGCACGCCGGCGCCGATGCCCGTCTGCACCACCTGGTCGCCGCGCTCGTCCTGACGCTGGCCGGGCTGATCGCCGTACGGGGCGTCCTGGACCTGCGGACCGACACCGGCGGGGAGGAGGCTCCGCCGCACTTCGCGCTGCCCCCGAAGTCCGCGCTGTTCATCGGCGCGATCGGCTTCTGCGCGGTCTTCGCGGAGGGCGCGAGCCTGGACTGGTCCGCGGTGTACCTGCGGGACGTGCTGCACACGGACGCCGGTCTCGCCGCCGCCTCGACCACGGCCTTCGCGCTGACGATGGCGCTCGCCCGGCTCGTCGGGGACAAGGTCGTGGACCGGTTCGGGGCCGTACGCACGGTCCGCGTGGGCGGTGCGCTGGCCACCGCGGGCGGGCTGCTCGTGGTCACGGTCCACCATCCGGCCGCGGCCCTGGCCGGGTTCGGGCTGATCGGGCTCGGCATCGCGGTGGTGGTTCCGCTGGCCTTCGCGGCGGCGGCGCGCAGCGGGCCGGCTCCGGCGCAGGCCATCGCCGGTGTCGCGACGATCACGTACACCTCGGGGCTGATCGCCCCCTCGGCGATCGGCGCGGTGGCCGACGCGACCTCGCTGGTGGTGTCGTTCGGGCTGGTCACGCTGCTGTCGTTCGCGCTGATCGTGGGGGCGACCGTACTGCGGCAGCGGCCGGTGGCGGCGGGGGCCTCGACCGTCAACCGGGACGAACCTGCACCTATCCAGCCGTAATATGTCGCCTGGTCACCTACGGCCTCGTAGCGTGGCCACGCTCCTGATGCACGACGAAGAACGAAGAACGAACGAAAAGCGGTGGAACATGGGCCTCGGCGTGCGCTGGACCCTGCACGGAGACGGGCGGACCCCCGCCCCCGGCGCGGTGGTGCGGCCGGACGAGCGGCTGTCGTGGCCGCGGACCGCCGGGCTGGGTGCCCAGCACGTCGTGGCGATGTTCGGGGCGAGCTTCGTGGCCCCGGTCCTGATGGGGCTGGACCCGAACCTCGCCATCATGATGTCGGGTGTCGCCACCGTCATCTTCCTTCTGGCGACCCGCGGCCGGGTCCCCTCGTACCTGGGCTGCTCGCTCTCCTTCGTGGGGGTCGCGGCGGCGATCCGGGCGAGCGGCGGGGACAGCGCGGTCGTCACGGGCGCGGTCTTCGTGGTCGGTGCGGCGCTGTTCCTGGCGGGGCTGGCGGTCCAGCGGTTCGGGGCCCGGATCATCCACGCGGCGATGCCGCCGGTGGTGACGGGCGCGGTCGTCATGCTGATCGGCTTCAACCTGGCGCCCGTGACGGCGTCCACGTACTGGCCGCAGGACCAGTGGACGGCCCTGCTGACGATGCTGTTCACCGGGCTCGCCGTGGTCTGCCTACGGGGATTCTGGTCGCGGATCGCGATCTTCCTCGGCCTGATCTTCGGGTACGGCATCTCCTGGGTCTTCGATCTGGTCTTCGGCAAGATCCACTCGACGGTGGGCGGCCCCGAGGCCGTGGACCACTGGCGGCTCGACCTGTCGGGGGTCGCCAAGGCCGACTGGGTCGGGCTGCCGACCTTCCACGCGCCGCAGTTCGAATGGTCGGCGATCCTGATCGCGCTGCCGGTGGTCATCGCGCTGATCGCGGAGAACGCCGGACACATCAAGGCCGTCGGTGAGATGACCGGCGACCCGCTCGACGACCAGCTCGGCACGGCCATCGCGGCCGACGGCGCCGCGTCGATGCTGTCCACGGCGGTGGGCGGCCCGCCGAACACCACGTACTCCGAGAACATCGGCGTCATGGCCGCCACCCGCGTCTACTCCACGGCGGCCTACTGGGCGGCGGCCGGCTTCGCCCTGCTCTTCGGCCTGTGCCCGAAGTTCGGCGCGGTCGTCGCCGCGATCCCCGGCGGGGTGCTGGGCGGGATCACCGTGATCCTGTACGGCATGATCGGCCTGCTCGGCGCGCAGATCTGGATCAACGGCCGGGTGGACCTGCGCAATCCGCTCAACCTGGTGCCGGCCGCGGCGGGCATCATCATCGGCGTCGGCGGGGTCAAGCTGAACATCAGCGACAGCTTCGAGCTGGGCGGGATCGCGCTCGGCACGATCGTCGTGATCACGGGCTACCACGCCCTGCGGTACTTCGCTCCGGCGCACCTGAAGCAGCAGGAACCGCTGCTGGACTCGGGTACCTCTGCGTACGACGAGACGGCCGCCGGGGAGCCCGGGGACAAGCGGGGTTGACGGAGTTTCGCCCGAACCGGCGAAGCGTACGGCCAAGTTCCCCTGATCCCGGCCCGCGGCTGCGACGCTGCGTCCCATGGTCCCCATGGAAGCGGTGCTGGCGCGGATGCGCGCCCTCGACGAGCGGCTCCCCGAGCGGGACGGCGTCGCCGTCTTCAACCGGGTGTACCTCACGGTGACGCAGACCCTGCACGAGGGGATCGCGCACGGCGCGTTCCCCTCGCCCCGCCGGGCGGAAGCGCTCAGCGTCCGCTTCGCCGAGCGCTACCTGACGGCGGTGGAGGCCGACCGCGCCCCGGCGTGCTGGCGGCCGCTGCTCCAGTACCGCCGCCACCCCGGGATCCGGCCGCTCCAGCACGCGCTGGCCGGGATCAATGCGCACATCGGCCACGACCTGGCGCTGGCGGTGGTCGCCACCTGCCGCTCGCTCGAATGCGAACCGGCCGCGCTCGAAGCGGACTTCGACCGGGTCGGCGACACCCTGGTCTCCCTGGAGGAACACATCCGGGAGGACCTGATGCCGGGCCCGGACCTGCTGGAGATCGCGGACCCGCTGACCCATCTGCTCGGCGCCTGGAGCCTGGACCGGGCCCGCGCTGGGGCCTGGGCCTCGGCCCGCCTGCTCTGGTCGCTGCGCCGCTCCCCCGACCTGGCGGAGGAGTTCACCGAGTCCCTCGACGCAGGCGTCGGCCTGGTCGGCCGCTGCCTGCTGACGCCTACGGGCTGAAACCCCGGTGCGTGCCTTGAGCACGCAGGCCTAGGCTCGGCCCATGACCAGCTTCGCCACGCACCGGCTCCGCGTGCACGACGCCACGCTGCCGGCCTACCGGCGGATGTCGGCCCTGCGCACCTGCCTGACCCAGTTCGCCCCGTACGGGCTCCGCGCGACCTTCCACCACCTGCGGGGCAGTGCGGGCATCCCCCGCGACCCGGCCCGGGACCCCGACTCGCTGGTGCGGGCGGTGGAGGAGCTCCGGGCCGCCCGGGAGGTGTGGGTACCGGGCATCCTGGCCTGGCAGGAGGCCCGGCGGCTCCAGAAGCGGGCCGGAGTGCGTCTGGCGGAGCCGCCCGAACCGCGGCCCCGGGTGTCGTGCCCGAACCCGGAGTTCCATCCGCTGGGCCCGCTGGCCGAGGTGATGCCCCGGATCCTGCGGGCGCGGGAGTACCCGGGTGGGGGGTGCGCGGTGTGCGAGGCCGACCACTCCCGCCTGAGCTGGAGCGACGGCCACCGCGTGCACGTACTGTGCGCGCACTGCGGGGTGGAGCAGCTCCCACCGACCCCGGAGGCGGTCGACGACGTCCACCGCCGGCTCGCGTGCGAGGCGCGCTGGCGGGCCGTCTGGCGGGGCGACGCGGAGTGGGAGCGGCCGCTCCGGGCATGAGTACGGGCCGCCTCCGCGCTCGCGCGCGCGGGGGCGGCCCGTGGTCACGGGGCCGGAGGGGCCGGGAGGGGTCAGTCCTCCGGGAGTTCGACCGGGGCTATCTCGTCGTAGACGTCGCCCGGGCCGGGGTTGGTGGAGTCCGTGGAGCCGCCGAGGTGGTGCATGACGCCCCAGACGGCGTTGAGGGCCGTCTGGACCGCGCCCTCGGCCCAGCCCGCCGTCCAGGAGATGTCGTCGCCCGCGAGGAAGATGCCGCGCTTGTCCTCGGGGAGGCGGTCCTGCATGAAGTGGGTGAACAGGCGGCGCTGGTAGCGGTAGTGGCCCGGCAGGTTGGCCTTGAACGCGCCCATGAAGTAGGGCTCGTTCTCCCAGGACACGGTCACCGGGTTGCCGATGACGTGGCGGCGGATGTCGACCTTCGGGTAGATCTCGCCGAGGGACTTCAGCATGACCTCCATCCGCTCGTTCGCGGACAACGGCAGCCACTTGAGGCTGTCGTCGCACCAGGTGTAGGAGAGGCAGATGACGGCCGGCTTGTCGGGGCCGTTGTCCAGCAGGTACGTGCCGCGGGTCATGCGGTCGGTCAGGGTCATCGACATGACGTCGCGGCCCGTTTCCTCGTCCTTGTCGAGCCAGAAGGGACGGTCGACCGGGATGAAGAGCTTGGAGCTCTCCATGTAGTGGGTGCGCTCGATCGCCGTCCAGTGGTCGATCGGGAAGAGCGTGTCGTCGCACGCGATCTTCGAGAGCAGCATCCAGGACTGGGCCGTGAAGATCGCGGCGCGGTAGGTGCGGATGTCGCCGGTGGCGTCCGTGACCGTGATGCGGTTGCCCGCCGTGCGGTGCAGGCGGGTGACCGCCGGGCGCGGGGCGCCGCCGTGCAGGGAGGAGAGGGAGGTGCCCTGGGCCCAGTGCACGATCTTCTCCGGCTCGCGGTCCCACATGCGCAGCGGGAGCTGCTGCGAGCCGCCCACGATGCCGCGGTGGTGGTCGTCGGCCTCGGTGTAGACGACGCGCAGGATCTCGAGGATCGAGTTCGGGAAGTCGGTGTCCCAGCCACCGGTGCCGAAGCCGACCTGGCCGAAGATCTCGCGCTTGCGGAAGGACTTGAAGGCCTCGGACTTGCAGAGGAACCCGTAGAAGGTCTCGTCGTCGAGCTTCTCGACGAGCTTCGCCCAGATCTCGCGGATGCGCGGGACGTCCCGCTCGCGCATCGCGGTGTTCATGTCGGAGAAGTCGGCGCCCTCGTCCAGGCAGGCGTTCCACGCGGCGGACACGTCGCGGTAGACCTGCGGGAGGTCGGCGATGGTCTCGGCGTAGTGGGTCTCGCCCTTGAGATCGACCACCGTCGAGGGGGTGGCCTCGGCGAGCGGGTTCGGGAAGGGCTCGGTGACCAGGCCGACGAGGTCGATGTAGTGCTGGAGGGCCGTGGAGGACGGCGGGAAGCGCATGGCGCCCATCTCCGCGGTCAGCTCCTCGGTGCCCGCGCCCTCGAAGCCCACGGTGCGCAGCCGGCCGCCGATCTGGTCGGCCTCGTAGACGACGGGCTTGAGGCCCATCTTCATCAGCTCGTACGCGGAGATGATGCCGGACAGCCCGCCGCCGATGACGGCGACCTCCGTGCCGTGCTCGGTCGCCGGTATCTGCCCGAGGCCCGCCGGGTGGGCGAGGAAGTCGTCGTACGCGTAGGGGAAGTCCGGTCCGAACATCGTGATCGGCATCTGGCCGTCGCTGTGCGGGACGGCGGTGGTGGGCACCGTGGACGTCATGGGGTACGACTCCTAGCGGGGTGGGGCAGGGGGGAAGGGCAAGCGGGGGGGAGGGCGCCGGCGGGCGCGGGGCCGCGGTCAGACGAGCGAGGCGTACAGACCGGGGCGGCGGTCGCGCAGGTACGGGTTGGTCTCGCGCGAGACGCGCAGCAGCTCGGGGTCGGCCTCGCCGAACACCAGCTCCTCGCCGCGGCCGGCCCGGGTCCGGGTGACCCCGTCGGGGCTGGCCAGGCAGCTGAGGCCGACGAACTCGAACTCGCCTTCCGGACCGGTGCGGTTGACGTACGCGATGTACATCTGGTTCTCGAAGGCCCGTACGGGTACCAGCTGTTCGGCGACGAACTGGAACGGGTGCATCTGCGCGGTCGGCACCAGGAGGAGGTCGGTGCCGGCGAGCGCGTGCGCCCGGACGTTCTCGGGGAACTCCACGTCGTAGCAGATCATCACGCCGACGCGGAGGCCGCCGAGGTCCGCCTGGACCACCGGGGTGTCGCCGGGGGTGAAGGCCGCCTGCTCGAAGCAGCCGAAGAGGTGGGTCTTGCGGTAGTTCGCGAGCCGTTCTCCGTCGGGGCCGAGGAGCTGCGCCGCGTTGTAGACGGCGTCGCCGTCCCGCTCGGGGTAGCCGTAGAGCACGGCCACCCCGTGGCGGCGGGCGATCTCGCCGATGGCGCGGGCGGACATGCCGTCGGCCGGTTCGGCGAGCCGGGCGATGTCCTCGAGCTCCAGCGCGTAGCCGGTCAGGAACATCTCCGAGGTCACGAGGAGCCCGGCCCCCGCCTGTGCGGCGCGTGCCGCGGCCTCTTCGAGCGCCTTCAGGTTGTCGGCGGTGTCGCCGAGCCGTCCGGAACTCTGGAGGAGGGCGGTGCGCAGCGGGGGCATGGGCGTACCTCTGTGGCAGGAGGGGTGGGGGTCCTTAGACGGTACGTTCGCGCGTTCGACCGGGACAAGCCGTGACCGTTGCGCTCCGCGCATCGATTCGTTGCGCATTGACGGGAACAACCGGCGATTCGTTGCGCGAAGGCTCTACGAACGGTCCGAAAGGCCTTTTCGGGGGTGTTCTACGGGCCCGGGCGGAAGGCCGGGTGCACGCTCAGCCTGCGCAGGTCTTCCAGGATGTCGGGCGCGTGGTTGGAGACCACCCGGCCGCTCCAGCCGTCGCAGAGGGCGGGGACCGTGAGCGTGCCGTCGTGGTCGTGCCCGGCGGCCTCGTAGGCGCGGCGGAGCGCCTCGTGCCCCGCGGGGTCGGAGCCGGGCCGCAGGACGGTCAGGGCCACGGTGTCCCGGAGGCCGAGGTCGGCGAAGGCGGCGGTGACGCCGAGGCAGCTCGGACAGTCGTCTGCGGCGACGTAGAGCCGGTACCGGTGCGGCTCGGGCGAGAACCCGGTGCCGATGCGGCCCCGGAGGACGGCGGCCTGGACGCGGCTCCGGGCGGGCGCCGGGACATGGCTCTGGGCGGGCGCCTGGACATGGGTCTGGACATGGGTCTGGACATGGGTCTGGGACATGCGTCTCCTCGGTCCGTGTGCGTACGCGCGTGCTCGGCGGGGCCTCAGGAGGCCGGGGCCGTGGCACTGCAGACGCGGAGGAGATCTATGTGCAGCCGGCGGGTGAGCCAGGAGCGGCGCAGCGGGGTGGTGGAGGGGGGTGTGCTGGTGGAGGAGGGTGGGGTGAGCTGGTCCACCGGGCCCCCTTCCTGTCCGCCACCCCCATTAGGCTGGCGTTCGCAGTCTCATGGCACCGCCAGGGGCCGTCAAGACCGCCCGCAAGAGTCCGTACAAGCGCCCGTACGCGTGCCCGTACGAGTCCCTGCGCCCGATGGAAGGAAGCTCCCGAAAATGTCCCGTGAGTCCCGGCCCGGTGCGGTCCTCGACAATCCCGTCTGGGCCGCGCTCGACGGCCCGCACCGGGGCTTCGCCGAGACCGGCCCCGCCGGGCTCGCCGCCCGTTACGCGGCCGGGGTGTCGCCCTTCGCCGCGCTCTGCGACCCGGAGGATCCGCGGGCCTGGGCGGACCTGGCCGAGCTCGCCGGCCCCGGTCGGGAGGTCTGGGTGACCGGGCTGCCGACCCCGCCCGCGGGCTGGGAGACGCTGATGTCGATACCGGGCGTACAGCTGGACGGCCGGGCGGTACGGGGCAAGGAGGAGCCGGAGGCGGTCCTGCTGGGGCCGGCCGACGTTCCCGAGATGCTGGAGCTGGTCGAGCTGACCCGGCCCGGCCCGTTCGGGGAGCGCACCGTCGAGCTGGGCACGTACCTCGGGATCCGCCGCGGCGGCCGGCTCGTCGCGATGGCGGGCGAGCGGATGCGGCCGCCGGGCTGGTCGGAGATCAGCGCCGTGTGCACGCACCCCGGTCACCGTGGCGAGGGGCTCGCCGGGCGGCTGATCCGCGCGGTCGTGGCCGCCGTGGAGGAGCGCGGGGACTCCGCGTTCCTGCACGCCGCGGCGGAGAACACCGCGGCCGTGGGGCTGTACCTCTCGATGGGGTTCGCCCTGCGCCGCGAGCCGGTCTTCATCGGGCTTCGCACGCCCGACACGAAGGATTAACACGGATTGACATTCCATCCGTTGTGGCCCGGTCCCCCCTGATCTAGCGTCGGAAGCACGACCGGGGACCGATGAGCGAAGGGGGTGGCCCGGCATGACCGTACGAACCGCCGGTGACGCCCTCACCCCGCGCCGTGCCGTCCGTCTGCACTCCCGCGCGCACATCGACCTCCTGCGCGTCGCCGGCTCCCTCTGTCGTTCCTGATCAGCGTTTCGCGATCCGCTCCGTCCTTCGCCGCGCCGCCCGATCAGGAGGCAGTTCCGCCATGCCCGTGCACCCTTCCCGCTCCCCTTCGCCCTCCCCCGCGCTCCACCTCGCCGTGGCCCTCGACGGTGCGGGCTGGCATCCCGCCGCCTGGCGCGAACCGGGTGCGGACGCCGACCGGCTGTTCACCGCCGGCTACTGGGCCGCGCTCGTCGCCGAGGCCGAGGCCGGGCTGCTGGACTTCGTCACCTTCGAGGACTCGCTGAGCCTGCAGTCCACCGATCCGGCCGGGCCCGACGGCCGCACCGATCTGGTGCGGGGCCGGCTCGACGCGGTGCTGGTGGCCGCCCGGGTGGCGCCGCTGAGCCGGCACATCGGGCTGGTGCCGAGCGTGGTGGCCACCCACACCGAGCCCTTCCACGTCTCCAAGGCGCTCGCCACCTTGGACTACGTGAGCCGCGGGCGCGCCGGGCTGCGCATCCAGATCTCCGAACGACCCGACGAGGTACGCCACTTCGGGCGTCGTACGACGCCCCTGGACCCGGCCGAGCTGTACGGGGAGGCCGCCGACCACGTCGAGGTGGTGCGGCGGCTGTGGGACAGCTGGGAGGACGACGCCGAGATCCGCGACGTGGCCACCGGACGGTTCGTCGACCGGGCCAAGCTGCACTACATCGACTTCGAGGGCCCCCGCTTCAGCGTGAAGGGTCCCTCCATCACCCCGCGGCCGCCCCAGGGCCTGCCCCCGGTCAGCGCGCTGGCCTCGGACGCAGCCGTGTACCCCTTCCTCGCCCGGTCGGCCGACATCGGCTACGTGCCCGCCCACGATCCCGGCGAGATCCGCACCGCCGTCGCCGCGCTCCCCGGGACCCCGCACCTGTTCGGTGAGCTGACGGTCTTCCTCGACGAGCAGCCGGCCGCGGCGGAGCGACGGCTCCAGCGGCTGGACGCCGCGCACGGGGCCGCGTACACGAGTGATGCCCCCGTCTTCGCGGGGACTCCGGCGCACCTCGCCGACCTGCTGCTGGAGGGTCAGGGGGCCGGGCTGACCGGCTTCCGGCTGCGGCCGGGGGTGCTCGCCCACGACCTGCCGGCGATCACCCGCGGCCTGGTCCCGGAGCTCCAGCGGCGCGGGGTGTTCCGGCGGTCCTACGAGGCCTCCTCGCTCCGCGGCCTGCTGGGGCTGGCGCGCCCGGCGAACCGGTACGCCGCCGACCCGACGGCTCCCGCCGCCACTGCTTCCCCCGCAGCCTGATTCCCCTGGAAGGACCGACGGCAACCATGAGCAAGCCGCTCAAGCAGATCCATCTCGCGGCGCACTTCCCCGGGGTCAACAGCACCACCGTGTGGAGCGACCCGGCCGCCGGGAGCCAGATCGACTTCGATTCCTTCGTCCATTTCGCGCGGACCGCCGAGCGCGCGAAGTTCGATTTCCTCTTCCTCGCCGAGGGCCTGCGCCTGCGCGAACAGGGCGGCGAGATCTACGATCTGGACGTGGTGGGCCGCCCGGACACCTTCACCGTGCTGGCGGCGCTCGCCGCCGTCACCGAACAGCTCGGGCTGACCGGCACCATCAACTCCACCTTCAACGAACCGTACGAGGTGGCCCGCCAGTTCGCCTCCCTCGACCATCTGTCGGGGGGCCGCGCCGCCTGGAACGTGGTCACCTCCTGGGACGCCTTCACCGGGGAGAACTTCCGGCGCGGCGGCTTCCTGCCGCGCGAGCAACGCTACGAGCGGGCACGGGAGTTCCTGGACACCGCCCACGAGCTCTTCGACGCGTGGGACGGCGGCGAGATCCTCGCCGACCCGGTCTCCGGGGAGTTCCTGCGGGACGCGGGGCCCGGCGCCTTCGCCCACCGGGGGAAGCAGTTCGACATCTCCGGGCACTTCAACGTGCCGCGCAGCCCGCAGGGCCGGCCGGTGATCTTCCAGGCGGGCGATTCGGACGAGGGGCGGGAGTTCGCCGCGGCCTCCGCGGACGCCATCTTCGGCCGGTACGGCACGCTGGACGAGGGCCGCGCCTTCTACGCGGACGTCAAGGGGCGGCTGGCACGGTACGGGCGCACCCCCGACGAGCTGAAGATCCTCCCGGCGGCGACCTTCGTGCTCGGCGACACGGACGCCGAGGCGCGGGAGCTGGCCCACGAGGTGCGGCGCCTACAGGTGAGCGGGGCGACCGCGATCAAGCACCTGGAGCACGTGTGGAACCGGGACCTGTCGGGCTACGACCCGGACGGTCCGCTGCCGGACGTGGACCCCGAGCCCGGGGAGAACACCATCGCGCTGGGACGGGCGAGCGTGCGCATGAACGGCGACCCGGTGGCCCTCGCGCGGGAGTGGCGGGAGCGGGCGGCCGCCCGGGGCCTGTCGATCCGGGAACTGGTGATCGAGACGACCGCACGGCAGTCCTTCGTGGGCTCGCCGCTCACCGTCGCCCAGGCCATCGACGCCCTGGTCCAGGCGGACGCGGCCGACGGCTTCATCCTGGTCCCGCACCTGACTCCGGGCGGGCTCGACGCCTTCGCGGACACCGTCGTCCCGCTGCTCCAGGAGCGCGGAGTGTTCCGCCGGGAGTACGACGGCCCGACGCTGCGCGACCACCTCGGGCTGGCCGCGCCCCGCGCGCTCGCCCCCGCGCGCGGCTGACCGCCGCAGGACCCCGGCCGACCACCGCAGGACCCCGTCCGAAAGCCGTCCGAAGCCCGTCCCACAGAAGGGGGAACACCATGCCCGGTATCCCGCTCGGGGTCCTCGACCTCGTCCCGATCCCGTCCGGCTCCACGGCGGCCGAGGCCCTGCGCGGCAGCGTCGACCTGGCCCGGCAGGCCGAGCGGTTCGGCTACGCCCGCTACTGGTTCGCCGAGCACCACCTGAATCCGGGGGTCGCGGGGACCTCGCCGGCCGTCGTGCTGGCGCTGACCGCCTCGGCCACCTCCACGATCCGGATCGGCTCGGGGGCGGTCCAGCTCGGGCACCGCACGGCCTTGTCGACGGTCGAGGAGTTCGGCCTGCTGGACGCGGTGCACCCGGGGCGTATCGACCTGGGGCTGGGGCGGTCGGCGGGCGGCCCGCCGGCGCGCCGAGCCGGGGCCGAGCCGCCGGTGGCGTACACCACGGCGAACGGCCTGCGCATACCGAAGCCCTTCTCCTTCGCCCACCTGCGCGATCATCCGCGGATCGCGCTCCAGCAGCGGCTGCTGCAGCTGCCGGGGGCCACGGCGCAGGAGTACTCCGAGCAAGTGGACGACGTACTGGACCTGTTGCGCGGGGAGTACCGCTCGGCGGACGGGGTGGAAGCGCATGCCGTGCCCGGGGAGGGCGCCGAGGTGCAGGTGTGGGTGCTGGGGAGCAGCGCGGGGGTGAGCGCGGAGACGGCCGGTGCGAACGGGCTCCGTTTCGCGGCGAACTACCACGTCAGCCCGGCGAGCGTGCTGGAAGCGGCCGAGGCCTACCGGGCGGCCTTCAAGCCCTCGGCCGGGTCGGGCGGGCTGGACCGGCCACACCTGACGGTGTCCGCCGATGTCGTGGTGGCCCCGGACGACGCCGAGGCCCGGGAGCTGGCCGCCGGGTACGCGCCGTGGGTGCACGGCATCCGGTCCGGCGAGGGCGCGATCCCCTTCCCCTCGCCCGAGGAGGCCCGGGAGCTGACCCGGGGCTGGTCGGCGGCGGACCACGAGCTGGTCGCGGACCGGGTGGAGACGCAGTTCGCCGGTTCGCCGGCCACCGTCGCCGACCAGCTGGAGCGGCTGCGGGACGCGACCGGCGCGGACGAGCTGCTGATCACCACGATCACGCACGCGCACGCCGACCGCGTGCGCTCGTACCGGCTGCTGGCCGGGGAGTGGGCCCGGCGGGGGTGACGCCCCGGCTTTCGCCGGGGGCCCGGGGGGAGGATCGTGGGAGGTGGGTCCGCCGGCGCCCGTCCACCCCGGGAGGTACATCATGCGCAAGGTTCTGGACTGCAGGGAGTACCCCAGCGAAATGAACTGCACCCTCACCATCGCGGGTGAGGAGGAGGAACTGCTCCGGGCCTCCGTGCAGCACGCCGTCGACGTGCACAGCCACACGGACACCCCGGAGTTCCGCGAGCAGCTGCGCGGCCTGATGAAGGACGAGGTCCCGCAGCACACCTGAGGCCGTACGGCGCACCGGCGTGGCATCAGGGGTGCTACGCCGGCGCGCCCGAGGTGAAGCGGCGCAGGAGCGGGGAGAGGACGAGGACCGACTTGGTGCGCTCCACGAAGGGCTCGCCCGCGATCCGCTCCAGGACCCGCTCGAAGTGCCGCATGTCGGAGGCGAAGATCTGGACGAGGGCGTCCGCGTCGCCGGTGACGGTCGACGCGGACACCACCTCGGGGTAGCGCTCCAGCCCCCGCCGGATGTCGTCCGGCGAGGTGTTGTGGCGGCAGTACATCTCGATGAAGCCCTCGGTCTCCCAGCCCATCGAGGCGGGGTCCACGCGGACGGTGAAGCCGGTGATGGCTCCTTCGGCGCGCAGCCGGTCCACACGCCGTTTGACGGCGGGGGCCGAGAGTCCGACCTCGGAGCCGATGTCCGCGAAGGAGCGGCGGGCGTCCTTGGCGAGGGCGTGCACGATGCGTTCGTCGAGATCGTTCAGTCGCACTGCGCGTAGATCACTTCTCTGCTGCGGCCGGTTCTGCTGTGGCCAGACGGGAGCGGCGGATGCCGTACAGGAAGTAGATCACGAGCCCGGCTGCCATCCAGCCACCGAAGACCTTCCAGGTGGCGACGTCGAGCTGGGTCATCATGCCGCCGCAAGCGATGAACCCGAGGATCGGCGTCAGCGGGAACAGCGCCACCTTGAAGGTGCGCGGCATGTCCGGGCGGGTGAAGCGCAGGATGATGACGGCGATGTTGACCAGGCCGAAGGCGAAGAGCGTGCCGATGCTGGTGGCGTCGGCCAGCTTGCCGAGGGGAACGGTGGCGGCGAGGAGTCCGCAGAAGAGGGAGACGATCACCACGTTGGCGCGGGGGGCGCCGGTGCGGGGGTTGACCCTGGCGAAGACCTTGGGCACGAGTCCGTCGCGGGACATCGCGAAGAGGATGCGGGTCTGGCCGTAGAGCACGGCGAAGACGACCGAGGCGATGGCGACGACGGCGCCCGCGGCGAGGACGACACCCCAGACGCTGTGGCCGGTGACGTCGGTCATGATCTGGGCGAGCGCGGCCTCGGTGCCCTCGAAGTCCTGCCAGGGCATGGCGCCGACGGCGACGAAGGCGACGAGGACGTAGAGGACGGTGACGATCAGCAGCGAGAGCATGATCGCGCGGGGCAGGTCGCGCTTGGGGTTCTTGGCTTCCTCACCCGCGGTGGAGGCGGCGTCGAAGCCGATGTAGGAGAAGAACAGGGTGGCGGCCCCGGCGACGACGCCCATGTTGCCGAGCGGGTTGAAGTTCGAGTAGTTGCCGGACTTGAAGCCCATGAAGCCGATGCCGATGAAGAGCAGCAGCGTGACGATCTTCACGGCGACCATGATCGAGTTGATCCGGGCGCTCTCCTTGGCGCCGCGCATCAGGAAGACCATGGCGAGCAGGACGACGACGAGCGCCGGCACATTGATGTAGCCGCCGTCGCCCAGGGGTGCGGCGAACCGTTCGGGGATGGTTATCCCTATGGTGCCGTCGAGGAGTTCGTTGAGGTACTCGCCCCAGCCGACGGCGACCGCCGCGACGGAGACCCCGTACTCCAGGATCAGGCACCAGCCGCAGATCCAGGCGACGAGCTCGCCCATGGTGGCGTACGCGTACGAGTACGAGGAGCCGGAGACCGGCACCGATCCGGCCAGCTCCGCGTAGGAGAGGGCCGAGAACAGGGCGGTCAGGCCCGCGATGATGAAGGAGATCGTGACGGCGGGGCCGGCCTTGGGGGCCGCGGTGCCGAGGACGACGAAGATGCCGGTGCCGAGCGTCGCGCCGATGCTGATCATCGTCAGCTGCCACATGGTGAGCGAGCGGCGCAGGGAGCCGCCTTCGCCCTGGCCGCCCTCGGCGACCAGCTGCTCCACCGGCTTGCGGCGCAGGAGCGGGTGGGCGGGCTTGCGCGGCGCCGCTGGGGCGAGCGGGGGCGCCTGGCCTTGGTCGAGCACGAGGGGACTCCTTTGTCACTGCGGGTGGGGTTTCAGGCGTCGACCGCAGCGGTCCGGAGCAGAGCAGGCCGAGGGCCTGGGCATGGGGGGACCGCGAGCAGGCGGTCCACGCCACTCCACGTACAGCGAGTGAGCCTACGAGCTGAGTGATACCGCCCGTAATGCACCATCCTTGCACATTGGCGACTGATCGTTGCGCGGATCTGTCCTGGATGGTCCTTTGTTGCGCGAGGATGATCGATCACTGCGCGAGCGATCCCGACCCACATTCTTGACACTTCGTCAGATCTGCCGCAGCGTGCCGCCATGGACCTGGACGTGCTCTACGAGATCGACGTGCCGCGGCCCTGGCGGGGAGCCCACCCGCACGGCCAGCGGGCCGCTGAGCAGCGCGCTTACCGGGAGGCGGTGGAACAGATCCGGCTCGCCGACCGCATGGGCTTCCGTACCGTCTGGGCGGTCGAACACCACTTCCGCGAGGGCCGCTCGCACTGCCCGGCCCCCGAGGTGCTCCTCGGGCACCTGGCCGGGCTCACCGAGCAGATCCGGCTGGGCTTCGGCGTGACCCTGACCCCCTTCGCCTTCACCCCGCCGCAGCGCATCGCGGAGAAGGTCGCCACCGTCGACGTGCTCTCCGGCGGCCGGGTGGAATGGGGCACCGGCCGCTCCACGCCCATGGAGCAGGCGGCCTTCGGGGTGGACCGGGAGAAGTCCCGCGACGACTGGCGCGAGGCCATAGAAATCGTGACCGGAATGTGGCGCGAGGAGTACTTCGCGTACGAATCGGAGCGTTTCTCCTTCCCGCGCCGCATGGTCACCCCCAAGCCGGTGCAGGATCCGCACCCGCCCGCCTGGATGGCGGCCACCTCCCCCGGCTCCGCCGAGGTCGCGGGCGCGCACGGCCTCGGGCTGCTGTCCTTCTCGATCATGCAGCCCCTGGAGGCGATGGCCGCCCAGGTGGCCGCCTACCGGGCCGCGGCCGCCGCCCCGAGCCCCCTCACCGACGTCACCACGGACCGGGTCGCCGCCTACACCCTGGTCCACGCCACCCCGCCGCGCACCGACCCGGGTCCCCGGGTCTGGGAGTCGGTCGCCTGGTGGTACTCCAACCTGGCGCAGTTCACCCTGGAGTGGGAGCTGCCGCACCTGAGCCCCGAGGAGCGGGAGCGGACCTTCCCGCTGCTCACGCCGATCCTCGAAGGGAACGTACCCGTACGGGAGTTCAGCGACGGGGACATGATCCTCATCGGGGACGCGGAGACGATCGTCGCCAAGGCGAAGCGGTACGCGGACCTCGGCGTCGACCAGCTCATCTGCTACGTCCAGTGGGGGTACCTGGAGCACCGGGAGATCCTGCGGACCCTGGAGATCCTGGGCAAGGAAGTCATCCCGGAGCTGGCCCGGTACACGCCCCGCAAGGCCTCCGCGTGAGCGAGGGCCCCGACACCTCTCCGGTCCGCGACAGCCCGTCCGACAACCCGTCCGACAGCTCCCCCGACAGCTCTCCCGGCATCCCCTCCGTCGCCGACACCTCACCCGTCCCCGACTACGCCGCCCTGCACCGGCTCGACGGCCGGGCCCTGGTCCTGCTCGGCGCGGGCAACGGCATCGGCCGCCAGACCGCGCACGCGCTGGCCGCGGGCGGCGCACGCGTGCTGTGCGTGGACGTGGACGAGGAGCGGGCCCGCACGGTCGCCGCCGAGACCGGGGGCGTCCCGTACGCCGCCGACGTCACGCGGCGCGAGGCCGTACGGGAGCTCTTCGCCGCGGCGCCGGAGCTGCTCGGGGGCCGCCCGGTCGGCGGGGTCGTCGACATCGTCGGCATGGCCCGGTACGCCGCGCTGCCCGAGCTGGACGACGAGGGCTGGGACTGGCACTTCGACCTGGTGCTGCGGCACGCCTGGCTGACCGTCCAGTACGGCGGCGAGGCCGTCGCCGCCGCCGGCGGCGGACCGCTGGTCTTCGTCGCCTCCGTCTCCGGGCTCACCGCCGCCCCGCTGCACGCCGCGTACGGGGCCGCGAAGGCCGGCCTGATCTCCTTGGTGCGCTCGGCGGCGGTAGAGCTGGGCCCGCGCGGGGTACGGGTCAACGCGGTGGCACCGGGGGTGGTGTGGACCCCGCGGGTGGCCGCACTGCTGGGCCCCGAGGGGCGCAGGCTGAACGCGGAGAACGCCCCGCTGGGCCGGGTCGCGGAGACCCGGGACATCGCGGCCGCACTGTACTTCCTGGCTTCGCCGCAATCCTCGTACATGACGGGGCAGACGCTGGTCGTGGACGGCGGCGTCGGCGTGAAGTTCCCGTACCCGACGGTCGGAGGCGCACGATGAGCACACGGGAAGCCGGGCCGGACGCGGGCTCGGACGTAGGTGTAGGTGTAGGTGTAGGCGTAGGCATTGGCGTAGATGCCGGTGCGGGCATGGGCGCAGGCGCAGGCATGGGTGCGGGAACGGCCGCGCACACCGGAGCGGAGCCCGGGCCGTGGCTGGACCCGGGGCCGTTCCTGCGCGGTGTGGCCTGGCTGGACGGGGGCCGCCCCGTGCGGGCCGACCCGGCCGACACCATGCGGCTGCCCTGGGACACCGGTGAGCGGGCCACCCTGCCCATCGGGGTGCGCCTGGAGTTCACCGCGCCCGGCGCCCGGGCGGTGGAGATCCACTACCGGGCGACCGTGCCCGGCCCCACCGACGCGCTGCGCGACCTCGCGCACGGGTTCGCCCTGTGGGACCGGCACGGGGTGGTCGGCGAGCTGTACACCGAGCCGGCCGCCGAGGCCGTCGTACGCCTCGAACTGCCGGGCAGCTCCGGCCCGTTCACCATCCACCCGCCGGAGACCCAGTCCCCGCTGATCCTCGGCCTGCGCGGGATCGGCGGCCCGCTCGCCCCCGCACCGCCCGCCACCCGCTGGGTGGTGCACGGCGACTCCATCACCGAGGGCTGGTGGTCCACCCGGCCCGCGCACGGCTGGCCGTCGGTGGCCGGGCGGGCGCTCGGCTGGGACACCGTCAACCTCGGCTACGCGGGCGCCGCGCGCGGGGAGCTGGCCTGCGCCGAGCAGATCGCCGGACTCCCCGCCGACGCCCTCACCCTGGCCTTCGGCACCAACTGCTGGTCCCGCGTGCCCTTTTCGGCCCCCCTGCTCTACGAGACCACCCGCGCGTTCCTCGAACTGGTCCGCCAGGGCCACCCCCGGACACCGCTGCTCCTCCTCTCCCCCGTGCTCCGCCCGGACGCGGAGCGCACCCCGAACAAGCTGGGCGCCACCCTGGGCGCCCTGCGCGACGCGATGGAGCGCGCCACCCGGGAGCGGATCGCCGCCGGGGACGAGCGGCTGGTGCTGCTGCCGGGGCGGGAGCTGCTGGGCCCGGAGCACTTGGCGGACGGGCTGCACCCGAACGACGCCGGACACCGCACGCTCGGCCTCGCTGTGGCCACGGCCATGAAGCGGGCCGGGTTCGACCTGGGGTGAGTGAAACAGCCCACATCGGAGGAATTGAACAGATCGGCTCCAACGAGGCGTGTCCTGCACACAGTTGCCGCCGCTCCACTCCGCTCGAACGGACGGACGCGGCGGCGGCGCAGGCAGGGACACACAGTGGGAGAGATCAAGATGGGCATCAAGCGCGGAACCACCCTGGCGGCCGTGGCGGTCGTCGTCGCACTCACCGCGACCGCGTGCGGCGGGAGCGACTCGGCGGGCGACACCGCCAAGCCGGCCGGAGCGGTCGCCGCTCCCTCCGAGGCCCCCTCTTCGGGCGACGGCGACGGCTACGGATCGGGCGCCGGCGCCGGCGCCGATACGGCCGGTGACGCCGAGCCCGGCGGTCAACTGGCCATCGCCCAGGACCAGAAGCTCGGCTCCGTCCTCGCCGACAGTGCGGGCTTCACCCTCTACCGCTTCGACAAGGACACCGCGAAGCCGTCGAAGTCCTCCTGCGACGGGGACTGCGCGAAGGTCTGGCCGGTGGTCGCGGCCGGCGACGCCACCGCCGCGGCGGGCATGGACCCGGCGCTGCTGGGCGAGGTGGTCCGTACCGACGGCAGCAAGCAGCTGACGGTGGCGGGCTGGCCCGTGTACCGGTACAGCAAGGACGCCAAGGCGGGCGACACCAACGGGCAGGGCGTCGGCGGCACCTGGTTCGCGGCGGCTCCCGACGGCAAGAAGGCGGCGAAGGCGGCCCCCGCCCCCGGCGGCGCCGGCCAGGCCTCCGGCGCGCTGACCGTGGCCAAGGACCCGAAGCTCGGCGACCACATCGTCGACGGCAACGGGATGACGGTCTACCGGTTCAAGCCCGACACCGCGTGGCCCATGGTCTCCAAGTGCGAGGGCGACTGCGTGGCCAAGTGGCCGGTCGTGCCGCCGGTGGACCAGGCGAACGCCAAGGGGATCATCGAGAAGAACTACCTGGTGCTCGACCGCCCCGACGGCAAGAAGCAGCAGACGGTGAACTGCTGGCCCGTCTACACCTTCACCGGTGACAAGAAGGCCGGCGACATCAACGGGCAGGGCGTCGGCGGCACCTGGTACGCGGTCGCCCCCGACGGCAAGCTCATCACCGTCCAGTAGACCGGCCCTCCCTGAGACCGGCCCTCAGTGAGACCGGCCCTCCCCGGGACGGCCCTCCCTGAGACGGGCCTCCCCGGGACGGCCCTCCCTGAGACGGCCCTCCCCGAGACCGGTCCCCCGGACCAACCGACCGCGCGGCCCCCGCCTCCCCTCCCCCCGGGGCGGGGGTCGCGCACCGTTTCGCCCCGGCCGGGCGGAACCTAGACTCCGCATCATGCTGCGCGTACTGGCCGTCGACGACGAGAAGCCCCTGCTCGAAGAGCTCCTCTACTTGCTGCGCTCGGACCCCCGGGTGCTCAGCGCCGAGGGCGCCTCGGACGCCACCGAGGCGCTGCGCCGGATCACCCGGGCGCTGGAGAGCGGCCCGGACGGGGCCGACGTCATCGACGTGGTCTTCCTCGACATCCACATGGCGGGGCTGACCGGGCTGGACATCGCGCGGCTGCTGACCGGGTTCGCGCGGCCGCCGCTGATCGTGTTCGTCACCGCGCACGAGGGGTTCGCCGTACAGGCCTTCGACCTCAAGGCCGTGGACTACGTGCTCAAGCCCGTCCGGCCGGAGCGGCTGGCCGAGGCCGTGCGGCGGGCCTGCGCGCAGTCCGGCCGGTCCGGTGAACAGCCCCCGGCGGCCGGCCCCGAGGCCGTGCCCGCCGTACCGGCGGCCCGCGCGGCCGCCCCCGAGACTCCCGGCGCCCCCGTCGCGGCGGTCGCCGCGTCCGCCGGCGCCCGCGGCGCGGACCGCGCGCCCGATCAGATCGCCGTCGAACTGGGCGGCGTCACCCGCTTCGTGGCGATAGCGGACATCGCGTACGTGGAGGCCCAGGGCGACTACGCCCGGCTGCACACCGACGAGGGCAGCCACCTGGTACGGATTCCGCTGTCCACCCTCGAAGAGCGGTGGGCGGCCCGCGGATTCGTCCGCATCCACCGCCGCCACCTGGTCGCACTGGCCCGCATCGACGAACTGCGCCTGGACGCGGGCACCACCACGGTCCGCGTCGGCGCGGCCGAACTCCAGGTGAGCCGCAGGCACACCCGCGAGCTGAGGGACCTGCTGATGCGCCAGGCCATGGGCTGAACCGACCCGGGTCCGGGGCGCAGCCCCGAGCCTGCCCGGGGGCCGGATGAAGCGGCCCCGGCGGGGCGCGCCGACCGTCCGGCGCGGCCACGCACCGTTCGTCGCGCCCGGAGATGCGTACGGCGATCCGCCCGCGCCGTCGGCCGCAGCGGTGGCCGGACCACCCGTCCGGGCGGGCCCCCGCGGGTATCGTGGATCTTCGGCCCCGGGAGGAAGCAGATGTCCGAAATCCAGGCGCTGCTCGACGCACTGACCGCACTGCCCCGCACCCGGCCGGCCGGTCCCGCCGAGGCCGAGGTGCTGCTGGCCCGCCTGCGGAGCGCGGCCGCACGCTGGGCCGACGTCCTGTACGAGGCCCACGAGGGCGCGTACGGACACCTGCCGCCCCGGGGCGAGGCGGCCCTGACGCTGGCCTTCCGGCGCGCCGAGGAATCGTACGTGGAGCTGGAGATCGCACTGCGGGACTGCGCGGAGCACCGCGATCCCGCCCGCTGAGCCATATCCGGCCTGACCTGACAGGCCCTAGGACCCTAGAGGGCCTGTTGCCCGCTCCGGGCGCGTGCGTAGACTCCCGTGATCCCGGCATGCGGCCCGGACCCGGCACCCCGCCGGGCTCCGGCGCACGACCGGGACCCGTACACCCGCGCAGGGCCGCGCCCGCGCCCCAGCCGAAGGACCCGCCGGTGAACCAGACGTACGCGCTGACCGCGGTCGCCGTCGTCGTCCTGGTCACGGTGCTGGTCGGCGCGCTGGGCCTGCGCATCTCCCGGACCACCTCGGACTTCTACGTGGCTTCGCGCACGGTCGGCCCGCGCCTCAACGCGGCCGCCATCGGCGGGGAGTACCTCTCGGCGGCCTCCTTCCTCGGGGTGGCCGGGCTGGTGCTGCTCCAGGGGCCGCAGATGCTCTGGTATCCGGTGGGCTACACCGCCGGGTACCTGGTGCTGCTGGTGCTGGTCGCGGCCCCGCTGCGCCGCTCGGGGGCGTACACCCTGCCCGACTTCGCCGAGGCCCGGCTCGAATCGCAGGCGGTGCGCCGGATCGCGGTGCTGTTCGTGCTCGGCGTCGGCTGGCTGTACCTGCTGCCGCAGCTCCAGGGCGCGGGCCTGACCCTGGAGATCCTGACCGGGGCTCCGCACTGGGTGGGCGGGGTGGTCGTCGCCTGCGTGGTGACGGCGGCGGTGGCGGCCGGCGGGATGCGGTCCATCACCTTCGTGCAGGCCTTCCAGTACTGGCTGAAGCTCACCGCCCTGCTGGTGCCCGCGTTCTTCCTGCTGGCCGCCTGGGCGGGGGACGGCGCACCGCGCGCCTCCTTCGACGCCCCGGCGGTGTTCCGCGAGCACACCGCCGTCACGCTGGCCGAGGACGTACGGCTGTCCCTGGACGACCCGCTGACGGTGACGGTGACCGGCCGGGTGGACGGGCGGTCGTACGCGGGGCAGCCCGTGACCCTCGGCGCCGGGCAGCATTCCGTACGGGCGCACGCGCGGCTGGAGTTCGCCCCGGACTCCGCCGTCCCGCAGAGCCGGGCGGAAGCCGGACCCGGCGTGTCGAGCTGGTCGGAGCCGCTGTCCGGGGACCGGCCCGAGCTGCGGCTGTACGCGACGTACGGGCTGATCCTGGCCACCTTCCTCGGGACCATGGGCCTGCCGCACGTGGCGGTGCGCTTCTACACGAGCCCGAACGGGCGGGCGGCGCGGCGCACCACGCTGGTGGTGCTCGGCCTGGTCGGCGCCTTCTACCTGCTGCCGCCGGTGTACGGGGCGCTGGGCCGGATCTACGCCCCGGAGCTGGCCCTGACCGGGGAGGCGGACGCGGTGGTCCTGGTGCTGCCCGCCCGGGTCGTGGGCGGGCTCGCCGGGGAGCTCCTGGGGGCGCTGCTGGCGGGGGGCGCGTTCGCGGCGTTCCTGTCCACGGCTTCGGGGCTGACGATGGCGGTGGCGGGAGTGCTGCACCAGGACGTGCTGCCTTCGCGCGGAGTGCGGAGCTTCCGGGTCGCGGTGCTGGTGGCGATCCTGGTGCCGTTGGCCGGGAGCGTGGCGGCGACCGACGTGCCGGTGGCGGACGCGGTGGGGCTGGCCTTCGCGGTGTCGGCGTCGTCCTTCTGCCCGCTGCTGGTGCTGGGGATCTGGTGGCGCGGGCTGACGCCGCCGGGGGCGGTGGCCGGGCTGGTGACGGGAGGCGGGGCGGCATTGAGCGCGGTGCTGGCGACGCGGGCCGGGCTGGCTCCGGCGGGGTGGGCGAACACGCTGCTGGCATGGCCTGCGGTGTGGTCGGTCCCGCTCGGCTTCCTGACGATGGTGCTGGTGTCGCTGGGTACGCGCGGGCGGATCCCGCCGGGCACTGCGGCGACGCTGGCGCGGCTGCACCTGCCGGAGGACGTGGCGGAGACGGCTCCCGCGGGCGGCGGCTCCGCGGGCGGGGCCGGGGCCGCCCCTGCCGCCCCCGCCGCCCCTGCCGGGAAGAGCAGTGCTCCGTGACCGGAGCCGCGCTCTGCGACCGGAGCAGCGCGCACAGGAGAGACGGGCACTCTGTCCCGGAGCACTGCTCTCCGCCAAGAGCGACGCACACCGACTTGACCGGAGCACTGCTCGCGACCAGAAGCAGCACGCCATGACCGGAGCACTGCTCTCGGAGGAGGGCCGCACACCATGACCGGAGCACTGCTCTCGATGCTCGGCGCGGCCGGCGGGACGCTGTTGCTGGGGCTCGGCTGGATCGGCGGGCGACGGCAGGCCCGGCGGGACGAGCGAGCCCTCGGCCTCGACCTCGGCACCCCCGTCGAACGGGCCACCTTCCACACCCTGCACACCGCCTCCCTCGCCGCTCCCCCGCTGCGCGCCGGCCTCACCGAGGATGCCGCCCGCAAGGCCGCCCGACGCCTGCGCTCCCTCCTCGGGACCGAGGCCCTGTGCCTGACGGACCGCGGACACGTCCTCGCCTGGGACGGCCCGGGCGCCGACCACCACGAGCGCCGTGCGATGGCCCGGGTCGCGGTGATGTTGGACTCGGGGCGCAGCCAGAGCGTGCGCACCGAGTGCGAGCGGCCGGACTGCCCCCTCAAGTGGGCCGTGGTCGCCCCGCTGACCGGCGAGGACGGCATGCTGGGCGCGCTGGTGGCCTACGGATCACGGGAGTCGGCGGTGCTGGTGCGGGCCGCCACCGAGGTCGCGCGCTGGGTGTCCGTGCAGTTGGAGCTGTCCGAGCTGGACCGTTCGCGGACCCGGCTGATGGAGGCCGAGATCAAGGCGCTGCGCGCGCAGATCTCCCCGCACTTCATCTTCAACTCCCTGGCGGCGATCGCCTCGTTCGTGCGCACCGATCCGGAGCGGGCCCGGGACCTGCTGCTGGAGTTCGCGGACTTCACCCGCTACTCCTTCCGGCGGCACGGGGAGTTCACCACGCTGGCCGAGGAGTTGCGGTCCATCGAGCAGTACCTGGCGCTGGCCGGGGCCCGGTTCGGGGAGCGGCTCAAGCTGACCTTGCAGGTGGCGCCCGAGGTGCTTCCGGTGGCGCTGCCCTTCCTGTGCCTGCAGCCGCTGGTGGAGAACGCGGTCAAGCACGGGCTGGAGGACTCCACCGAGGAGTGCCGGATCACCATCGCGGCCCGGGACGCGGGCGCGGAGGCGCTGATCACCATCGAGGACAACGGCGTCGGGATGGATCCGTCCCTGCTGCGCCGGATCCTGGCCGGGGAGCAGCCCGGATCCTCCTCGGGCATCGGGCTGCCCAACGTGGACGAGCGGCTGCGCCAGGTCTACGGGGACGGCCACGGGCTCGTCATCGAAACGGGTGTGGGCGCGGGCATGAAGATCACGGTACGGATTCCCAAATACCGTGCGGGGGTGCACAGTTCGGCCCCACCTGGCCGAATTCCCCGGCGCTGACCGGACCGTGAGCTGCCATCCTGGAGGGGGCGCGAACGACCGGAGGGATCGCCGACGTGCGGGTCGGGCGAGAACAACACCGCGACGAGTGCCGTGACGCGTTGCGGACATGGGTGCGGGCAGGTGCGGAGGGCGGCGGAGCCTGCCTGGTCGTGGAGGGGGAGCCGGGCGCGGGCCGCACCTCCTTCCTGCACGAGGCACTGACCGAGGCGGCCGCGCTCGGCTGCCGGGTCCGGTACGGGGCCGCCGAGGCGCTGGGCACCGGACTTCCGCTGCGCGCGGCGCTGGACTGCCTGCATCCGGCCGGCCCCGGGCGGGCCCGGGCGCTGGCCCTGCTGCGGGAGGCCGCCCGGTCGGCCGAACCCGGCGGGGCGCTGCTGGCGGCCGTGGACCTGCTGGCGGCCGATGTGGAGGAGTGGTGCGCGCGGCGGCCGCTGCTCCTGGCCCTGGACGACCTCCAGTGGGCGGATCCGGCCTCCCTGCTGCTGTGGCGCCACCTCGCGCGCGCTGCGCAGCGGCTGCCGCTGCTGTTGCTGGCGGCCCGGCGGCGGCTGCCCCTGCGGGCGGAGGTGGAGGAGCTGTGCGCCTCCCTGGGCGGCGGGCCGGGCGGGCGGACGCTCCGGCTGGAGCCGCTGACGGGAGCGGAGTCGGCCGCACTGGTGCGGGAGGTGCTGGGCGCAGCGCCCGGCCCCCGGCTGCGCGAGGCCGCCGGACACGCGGGCGGCAATCCCCGGCTGCTGCGGGAGCTGCTCGCACACTGGTCCGGGATCATCGAAGTCCGCGCGGGCTCCGCCGAACTGACGCTCCCCGTCGGGGACTTGCCGCCGCCCCCGGAAGCGGCGACCCGAGAGCTGAGCCGGCTCCCCCCGGCGGCCCTGGCCACGCTCCGGCACGCCGCCCTGCTCGGACCGGCCTTCACGGCGCGCGAGCTGGCCCTCGTACGGACGCTCCCGGTGCGGGACCTGCTCGCGGACCTGGAGGCGCCTCTGCTGACCGGCGTACTGGAACCGGGCCCCCTGCCCGGGGGGCTCCCGGCCGGTACGCCCGCACACCACCCGGCCGACGGTGAGGCCTTGCGGTTCCGGCAGCCGGCCGTGCGGCTGGCCCTGTACGCGGGGCTGCCGGGGGCCGCCCGCAGCGTCCTCCACCAGGACGCCGCGCGGGCCTTCGCCGAGGCCGGGCTCGATCCCGTCCGGACCGCGGGGCAGTTGCTGGCCGGCGGGGCGCTGGACCCGTGGGCGGTGCGGTGGACGGCGGAGTCGGCGCAGGCCCTGATCGCGGTGGCGCCCGAAACGGCGGCCGCGCTGCTGGGCCGCGCCGTGGAACAGCGCGCGGCCCAGCAGCCAGACCGGACCGGGAGTCCGTACCGGGAGGCCCTGGAGGACGGGCTCGCCGACGCCGCGCTGATGCTGCGGCGGCCCGAGTCCGTGGAACTGCTGCGCACGCTGCGGGAGCGGGCGCAGGATTCCGGGCGGCGGGCCGCACTCGCCTTCAAGCTGGTGTCGGCGCTGATGATCCAGGGGGACATGGCCCGGTCCCTGGAGGTCACCGAGGAGGCGCTGGCCGAAGAAGTGCCCTTCGCGGAACTGCGGTTGCGCCTGGAGGCGTGCCGGGTCCTGGCGCTGGCCGATCTGCACCGGCCGGAGGAGGCGTACGCGTTGGCCGGGCCGTTGGTCGCGCGGGCGCGGCTGCTCGGCGATCCGCTCTGCGGCGCGGAGGCCGAACACGCCATGTCCTTCGCGCTGTTCCACCTGAACCGGGGCCGGGAGTCGCTGCGCCACGTGGCGGCCGGGATCGCGCACGCCCGCCGCAGCCCGGCCGCTAACGACATGCGGCTGCTGCTGCTCGCCAACCAGGCCGAGGGCCATCTGCGGTTCGACGAGCCGCACGCCGCCGCGGCGGCGCTGCGGGAGGCCCGGAAGTTGGCGGCCCGGACCGGTTCGACGGGCCGGCTCGTGGTCACGGAGGCCCTGCTGGCCGATCTCCGCTACCGGCTCGGCGACTGGGACGCCGCACTGGCCGGCCTCGCCCGGGCGCAGGGCCTGCCCGTCTCGGACGGCTGGCTGCCGGTGCTGACCCGCGGGCTGCGGGCCCTGATCCTGGGCCACCGGGGCGAACAGGACGCCGCCCGGGCCGAGTTGGCCGCGCTCGGCCCGGACGCGTACGAGCCGCCCGCAGCCCGTCGGCACACCGCGAACGTCCTGCTGGCCCGCGCCCTGCTGGCGGAGCGCGACGGGAGCCCCCGCGAGGCGCTGGAGGCGTTGCTGCCCGCGCTGGAGCACGGCGTGGAGGAGGCGGTGGCCTTCGACCGTCCCTGGGCGCTGTCGGAGGCCGTCCGGCTCGCTCTGGAGGACCGGGACACCGAGGCGGCCAGGTCGGCGGTGGCCGCCTGCGCGCGCACGGCGGCGGCCCTGCCGGAGCAGCCGGGTCCGGCGCTGGCGCTGCTGCGCTGCCGCGGGCTGTTCGCGCAGGACCCGGAGCTGCTGGCGGAGACCGCTGCGCTGGCGCGGGGCGGGCTGGTGGCGGGCCAGACCCTGGAGGACCTGGCGGTGGCCCGGGCCTGGCACGGGGACCTGCCGGGCGCGCGGTCGGCGCTGACCGGCGCGGTGGCCTCGTACGAGCTCCTCGGCGCCCGGTGGGACATCGCCCGGGCCGACGCACGGCTGCGGAGCCTGGGTGTGCGGCGGGGCAGCCGGGCTGCGCGGCGCAGGCCCGCGCGGGGGTGGGAGGCGCTGACCCCGGCGGAGCTGAAGGTGGCGCTGCTGGTCGCGCGGGGCCGGACGAACCCCGAGATCGCCTCGGCGCTGTTCCTGTCCCGCCGGACCGTGCAGACCCACGTCTCGCACATCCTGGCGAAGCTGGAGGTCCGCTCACGCGCGGAGGTGGCCGTCATCGTAGCCGGGCAGGAGGGCGCGCAGGGCCCGCAGGGCGTAGTACGTGCGGGATTTGACCGTGCCGGCGGGCACCCCGAGCGCCTCGGCGGCCTCGCAGACGCTGGCCCCGCGGAAGTAGATGAGCAGGAGCACGGCCCGGTGATCGGGGCTGAGTGATCGCAGGGCCTCGCGGACGTCGAGGACGGCGACCGACCGCTCGGTGCGGTCCTCGTCGGCGGGCGACTGCTCCAGCCCGTCGGGACCGACCTCGGCCGGGCGCGACAGGCGGGCCCGGCGGGCGTCGATGGCCACCCGCCGGGCGACGGTGTACAGCCAGGGCCTCATGGAGGCGTGGGCGCCGTTCTCCAGGGCCTCGGGGTGCTTCCATGCGCGGAACAGGGTCTCCTGGACGAGGTCCTCGGCCCGGTGGCGGTCACCGAAGGTGAGGCCGAGGAGGAATCCGTGGAGCGCCTTGCCGTGTTCCCTCTCCAGCCGGGCGAGGGCGTACGCGTCGGTGCGGCGGCGGCTGACCGTGACGGTGCCGGCGGTCGCGAACATGGGCGACATGGGCTGCCCCTTCCGGGTCGGGATGCGGCTCGGTGTGCACCGAGCGTGCCGGACCGCGCGCGTGGAGTTATCCGCCGCCTGACGTATCCCGCAGCGCCCTGCGCCCACCGGTCGTCCCCCGTCGGTGAACGGTCGTCCCCGGGGTGCGGCGGCGGGCGCGGCGGTACGCGAACGGCCCCGCCGCCGTCCGGATGGGACGGCGGCGGGGCCGCAAGAAGGGGACCCGGGCCGAGGGCTCAGTCCTGGGACGGGGTCAGCACCACGAAGTCGGCGTTCGACGGGTCGAGGCAGACGGCCAGCCGGCCGACGCCCTGGGCGTCTGCGGGCCCCATCTGCACGCTGCCGCCGCGCGCGGTGACCTCGGCGACGGCCTCGTCACAGTCGGTGACGTGGAAGACGGGGTGCCAGTACGGCCGTCCGCCCGCCACGGCGAGGTCCTCCGCGGAGAGCTCCATGAGTCCGCCCTGCATGCGTCCCTCGGGCTGCCCGGCAGGGGTGATCAGGGTGTACGTGCCCTCGCCGCCCGGCATCTGCATATCGCTGAACTGCCAGCCGAAGACGCCCCCGTAGAACTCTCGGGCGGCCGTGGCGTCGCTCGTGTACAGCTCGGTCCAGGACAGCGAGCCCGGCTGGTCCACGAGGTCGACGCCCTTGTTCTCCTCGGGCTGCCAGACGGCGAACTGGCCCCCCAGCGGGTCGCTGTACTGCGCCATCGTGCCCCACTCGTCGAGCTTCCTCGGCTCGACCCGGACGGTGCCGCCGGCGCCCTGGACGGCGCGGGTCGCGGCCTCGGCGTCGGGGACGCTGTAGTAGATCATCCAGGCCGGACGGGCGCCCTCCTCGGTGAGCTTGCCCAGCCCGGCGACGATCTTGCCGTCCTTGCGGAACATGCCGCCTTCCCCGCCTTCGGTGGCTTCCCCCTCGCCCATGGACTCGTAGTCCCACCCGAGGACGGCCCCGTAGAAGGCCACGGCGGCGGGGACGTCGGGTGCGCCGAGGTCCAGCCAGCAGGGGGAGCCGGGGACGAAGTCAGTGGTGATCATGACGACTGCCTTTCGCGGATCGAGTACGACCAGCGTGGCACCGGACACCTGCCCCCGCCCGTCGGTCCACGGGCGGGCGGGGCGGGGTCGGCGGCGGGCAGGAGGCAACAGACAGCAGGCAGCAGCAGGCCGGGGCTACGGCCGTACGTCCCCGAAGGCCCGGGTGGCGAAGTGGGTCAGCGCGTGCTCCTCGCGCAGTTCCCGGAGGCGCTGGAGGGCCGGGGCTCCGTAGATGCGCTCCAGCAGGTCCGTGTCGAAGTCGTGGGTGCCGTAGAGGTACGGACGGCCCTTGGCCTCCGCGCAGGCTTCCAGCAGTTCCCGCAGGACGCGCTTGGTCTCGGAGATCCCGCGGGAATCATCGGTCCCTGCGGCCGTGAAGATGCCGATCAGGTACTGCACCGGGGCGTCCACCACGGGCGCGAGGACGAAGGGCGTGGCCGATTCGGGGCGGCGGATCACCAGGAAGTACAGGGCGACCAGGGTTTCGGAGAGCGGGTACTCGTCGAGCATTCCCTCCACCTTCTTGGTGAAGAGCTTGAAGCCCTCCTCGTCGAAGACGTGGTCCACCCACATGTTCGCGTGGGAGTCCTCTTCGAGCAGGTGGTGGAGGTGCTTCGCGGTTTCTCCGTGGCTGAAGAGCATGTAGTCCGGAACGAGGAACTCCTGCGCCGGGTCCGCGGGCGCGGGTGCGTCGTCGGTGAGCGATACGTGCGAGTACCAGGCGGCCCTGTCGTACATGCCGAAGAAGCTCGACACCCACGGCTCCTGCACGCCGTGCATCATGAATTCCGTGAGGTCGGCGAGGCCGGTGTGCTCGACCCTGGCCGCACGGGTGACGGGCTGGTACGGAACCGTCTTCAGGACCACCTTCTTGATGAATCCCACCTGACCCAGGCCGCCCAGCGCGTAGCGGAACAGCTCGGAGTTCTCCCGGTCGGAGCACCGGAGCGAGCGGCCCGTTCCGTCGACGAGCTCGATCTCGTGGACCTGGTCGCTCTGGATTCCGGAACGGCAGGATGCGAGGCCGAATCCCCCGATGGAGAGGTTTCCGCCCACGGTGATGTCGAGGTAGCTGGGGAGGACGGGATTGGAGCGGCCGTGGCGGTTCAGCCATTTCTCCAGTTCGAGCCAGGTGATCCCGCTCGGGACTTCCACGAGGTGTTCTTCCCCGGCGCCCCCCGCGCCGCCCACGAATCGCGGCGTGGCATCGGGGCGGTAATTGTCGATGACGACCCCGGGGGAAAGCGTCTGGGTGTTGGTCGAGCGGCCGGCTCCCCGGACGGTCGTGTCCCGGCCCGCCGCGGCCGCCTCGCGCATCGCCCGTGCCACGGTTTCGCCCTCGTCCTCCCGCACCACCCTCCCGGGAGGAACGACGGAAGTCCGCCCGAAGTCTCGACTGAATGTGTCCACCTGTCTTCACCTTTCCACGGCCTGGGGCAGCACGACGCATCGTCGGCGCTCGACAGTCTGGGCCGGGGCGCTAGCGCAGCACTCGGACGGGCGGCGGCGGTGAGCGGGTCAGGGTCCGGACAGCACTGCGCCGGGGCCCCCAAGGGGACCCCGGCGCAGTGGTGACGAAGTGACTAGCTCCAGCTGGCGTGCAGCGGCTTGCCCTCGGCGTAGCCCGCCGCGGACTGGATGCCGACGACGGCCTTCTCCTCGAACTCCGCGAGGGAGGCCGCACCGGCGTAGGTGCAGGAGGAGCGGACGCCCGCGATGATCGAGTCGATCAGGTCCTCGACGCCCGGACGGGCCGGGTCCAGGAACATCCGCGAGGTGGAGATGCCCTCCTCGAAGAGACCCTTGCGGGCACGGTCGTAGGAGGACTCCTCCGACGTGCGGTTCTGGACCGCGCGCGCGGAGGCCATGCCGAAGGACTCCTTGTAGAGGCGGCCGTCGGCCGACTGCTGCAGGTCGCCCGGGGACTCGTACGTACCGGCGAACCAGGAGCCGATCATGACGTTCGACGCACCGGCGGCCAGTGCCATCGCCACGTCGCGCGGGTGACGGACGCCGCCGTCGGCCCAGACGTGCTTGCCGTGCTTCTTCGCCTCGGCCGCGCACTCCAGCACCGCGGAGAACTGCGGGCGGCCCACACCGGTCATCATGCGGGTGGTGCACATGGCGCCCGGGCCCACACCGACCTTGATGATGTCGGCGCCGGCGTCGATCAGGTCCTTGACGCCCTCGGCGGCGACGATGTTGCCGGCCACGATCGGGACCTGCGGGTCGAGGGCGCGGACGGCCTTGATCGCGCTGATCATCGATTCCTGGTGGCCGTGCGCGGTGTCGATGACGAGCGTGTCCACACCCGCGTCGAGCAGCTGCTTGGCCTTGGACACGAAGTCGCCATTGATGCCGACGGCGGCGGCGATGCGCAGCTTGCCGTTGGCGTCCGTGGCGGGGGTGTACAGGGTCGCGCGCAGCGCGGCCTTGCGGGTGAGGATGCCGACGAGCTTGCCGTCCTTGTCGACGGCGGGGGCCAGCTTGCGGTGGCCGGCGTCGAGCTTGGTGAAGGCCTCGCGGGGGTCGATGTCGGCGTCGATGAGCAGGAGCTCCTTCGACATGACCTCGGAGAGCTGGGTGAAGCGGTCCACGCCGGTCAGGTCGTGGTCGGTGACGACGCCCACGGGGCGGCCGTCCGCGTCGACGACGACGCCGGCGCCGTGCGCGCGCTTGGGCAGCAGGGACAGCGCGTCTGCGACGGTCTGGGTGGGGGCCAGCGTGATCGGGGTGTCGAGCACGAGGTGGCGGGTCTTCACCCAGGAGATCACGTCGGTGACGACGTCGATCGGGATGTCCTGCGGGATGACGACGATGCCGCCGCGGCGGGCGACCGTCTCGGCCATCCGGCGGCCGGCGATGGCGGTCATGTTGGCCACGACCAGCGGAATGGTGGTGCCGGTGCCGTCAGGCGCGGAAAGGTCGACGCCCTGGCGGGAACCGACCGCAGAGCGGCTCGGCACCATGAATACGTCGTCGTACGTCAGGTCGTACGGCGGCTTCAGGTCATTGAGAAAACGCACGTGCTGAACATCCCAGTCGTTCGGAGGTGACCCCGACAGGGCAGTCGAGGAACGCACGTACTTCATTCTCACACGACCTGGAGTTCACACCGCCCCGGCCGATCGTCCAGGACATTTGGGGCCGGATGGTCGCTTCCTACGGGACCTTGGCCCTCGTTCTACGGGACCTTGGCCCTCGGGACGGGCACCGGCGGGTCCGCCCGGCCGTGGACCGCGCCCCGGCTCCAGGCCAGCGGGAGAATCGTTCCCGCGTACCGCACGGCCGTGAACTCGGCTGCGATGGCGAGCGCGGTTTCCTCGGGGGTCGCCCCGCCGAGGTCCAGGCCGATCGGTGAGCGCAGCCGGGCCAGCGCGGCCGCCGGCACGCCCTCCGCCCGCAGCCGCCGCGCCCGCTCCTCGTGGGTGCGGCGCGAGCCCATGGCTCCCACGTACCCGAGCGGCAGCCGCAGGGCGAGCGTCAGCAGCGGGACGTCGAACTTGGCGTCGTGGGTCAGGACGCACACCGCCGTACGGGAATCCAGGCGGCCCCCTTCCCACTCCGCGGCCAGGTGCCGGTGCGGCCAGTCCACGACCACCTCGTCCGCGTCGGGGAACCGGGCGGCGGTGACGAAGACGGGCCGGGCGTCGCACACCGTGACCCGGTAGCCCAGGAAGGCGCCGATGCGGGTGAGGGCGGCGGCGAAGTCGATGGCCCCGTAGACCAGCAGCCGGGGCCGCTCGGCGGTCGATTCGACCAGCAGGGTCAACGGCTGCCCGCAGAGCCCGCCCGCCGTGCCGAGCTCGGCGGTGCCGGTGCGGCCGGCGGCGAGCCAGCCCCGGACCCGCTCGGCGGCGGCCCGGTCCAGCTCGGCGCCCCCGCCGAGGCGGCCCTCGTAGGAACCGTCGGCGTGCACGGCGATGGCCCGGCCGAGCTGCTCCGGCGCGCCGTGGACCACCCGGCCCAGTGCGGAGCGGGCTCCGCGGCAGGCCGCGTCGAGCACGGCGCCGATGACGGGCCGCACGGGGTCGTGCCGGCGCACCGGGGTGATCAGGACGTCGAGGACTCCCCCGCAGGTCAGCCCCACGGCGAAGGCGTCGTCGTCGCTGTATCCGAAGCGGTGCACGCTGCTCTGCCCGGAGGCGATCGCCTCCAGGCACAGCTCGTGCACGGCGGATTCGACACAGCCCCCGGAGAGGGAGC